>CAYUWT010000077.1:0-5488 GCA_964448625.1 uncultured archaeon | reverse complement strand
CAGCCCTGCAAAGGCAAAGGCTGCAAGCGCTGCAATAACATATTTTTTCCTGCCCTTTGATTTGCCTTCCCCTGTCTCAAGCTCGAACTCGTCAACCCCGTGGGGGTCATACTGTATCTGTCTGAGCATAGCCACCTTCCCATCCTGTGCTTTTTTTCCTTTTCCTCAGAACAAAGAAAACGAGCAGTGCAACCAGCGCTACGAAAATTATCAGAAGTTCAAACGGGAAGCGGCTTTCGCCCCCTACATTTTTCCCACCGCCTCCGCCCTTCGGAGGGGTTATAACCGGGCAGTCCGGGTCGCCGCGGGTGCGGCAGTAATCCTCGCACATCTCATCGGATTTGCACACCATTTGAGGTATGTCAACAGAGGCCATAACCCTCCCTTTGTAAAGGAATTCGAGCTTTTCAGCTTCTTTGTAATATGGGATTCTCAGAGATACTTCAATGCTTTCTACCTGTCCGCCTGCATCTGTCAAGCACATCCCATTTTCCCCTGAGCTGGGCGGCAATCCTATCTCTTCGCATGGCACCTCTTTTATCCCATGAAACTCAAAATCCGTTGTTAAATCCTCGGCTAACAACTCTTTTCCATCCTCGTCCGAAAGGCGCACATAGTATTCTCCGGGGAGAGGTCTTCCTGTATTTGGTACGCCGTCAGTCAGAGAAAGGCCATTCACATCAACGGTGCCATCCATGTGCAGCGTGAAATCAACAGCGAAAACCTTGTCAATGCCTTCGACTGCCTGGGCTATGGCAACAGCAGGCAGCAAAATAATGCAAAGCAGAGTAGGCATAAAAAAGCTTGTAAGTCTCATTTGCATGCCTCCAGATATTTGCTCAGGCTCCTGAAACCACCATACCATACCCTTTCATTCTTATCTTTGCCGTATTTCATATAATAATAAGACCACTCGCCGTATTTGTCCCTACTAGGGCAATAGGTCATATGCCTCGGCCCCTTGTTGTTGTCAGGTGCATTGGGTCCCGAACCAGAGCCACCAGGAGCCCCGCAGCCTGGGCCTTTATCGGAGTTGTGATAGAGTCCGAAGCTGTGGCCCTGCTCGTGCACAACGGTTGAAATGGAGCCCAGAGATGATGAAGTGCCTACGCTTGGTATGGAGCCTGCAGAACCTCCAGTCCAGCCGCCGGTTGCTGTAATTACGGCATAAATATCATACACCTTATCGAGGCAGGTCTCTCCGGCTTTGCATGCCTTTCCGTCAAGGCCTGCCTGCTTAAGGCATTTCTTCCCCTCGACTATGCAGTCTATCCCGCTGCAGCCGATTGAAGGCGCATATGAATGGCACTGGCACTTTAGATTGGAGCAGACTGAAGGTTCAATGACATATTTCTTCGCCACAAGGCTGGGGTCTGAGCATTCGCCTATTGGCGAGTCTTTTAGGAACCATTGGAAGGCTTTGTCCGCCTGCTCGAAATACACGCTCTCCTTGCCTGCAGGGATCCCTATGGGTATAAACACCCAGTCGAGTATCTCCGCCTTCATGCATGCCGTCCCGTTCCATATGTTGCCTGCGGGGCAGCAATGGCCTCCCGCGCACAATAAACCTGTTTTGCATTGCTCCCTTACCGCGCATGTTTCCCCCTCACCCTGTTCAGCAGGCGCGCAGCCGTCCGGGTTGGAACGCGTGTCTTTTGGCGCGCACACGCGGGGCTCGCTGCTTCCGTATTTTTCCGCGCACGCAACTCCCGGGGCTGGACAGTCCCTTGAATTGCCGCAGTGCTCCCTCTCCCCATCAGCATTTACTTTGTCGCTGCTGCACTTCCCGTCCCCCTCAACCCATGTGTTCCCGAACTCGACCCTGCAGTCCCAGTCCTTGTCTGTGTTGGGAAAATCAGGCTCGTTTCTGCAAGCAGGGGAACAGTAGCCGTCTATGCCTTTCGGGTTTGCAGGGTCATTGCTTCCGCATATGCAGAGCGGGTTTCCAGCGCAATTCGGGTCGCACACCGCTCCTGTCTGGCAGTCATTATCACACACTCCATCATCAACCCCGTGGGAGTCCGGGTCGCATATGCCGTCATTGGCTGCTGCAGGGTTGACTGAAGGCTGGGTGCAGTCCGGGTCGAATGCATTGCGGTAATTGGTGCGGTTGTTGTAGCAGTCAGGGTCGCATATGCCGTCAAGGTCATTTGTGTCTATCTTTCCGTCCCTGCTCACATCAACCGACTTGAAGTCGCACACTCCCTTGCCGTCTTCAGTGGGGCTGTAGCAAACGGGGTCCGCCATCCCATAATCATCCTCAAAAGTGCATGAGATGTCGCACACATTATCATTCGGGTCGCAGCCCTTGAGCGTAACCTGCAATATAAGGTCCCTTTCTGGTGCACCGGCAGAGGCTATATCCACTATATCCCCGAGAGTGAAGGGGTAGTAGCCGGGGTTCGGCTTCACAAGCAAAAACCCTGCACCCAGCGGCTCGCTTATCCCGTAAATAACATTCCCTGTGCCTACCTGGCCCGAAAGGGAAGCCAGGTCCTCCTGTGTAAGGGCAAAATTGATTGTCACAGAGGTGCTGTTGCACTGCGCGCTGCGCATGGCTGTCAGGAGGGAAAGGAAGTCCTGGTAGGATATCCTCTGGCCATGCATGCTTTCGCATACATTGAAGCCGCCTTTCAGAAACAGATTCGGTATGGATTTTGATACCCCCTCCGCTATTTTGTAGGGCAGAGCGTTACGTATGTCGCCGCCAAAGGACTCGACAATCCCTATGCCGATAACGATTACCGCTGCTGTGATTATAACCATCGCTATAGTATCAATAGCAAGACCTCTCATTGTATTATTATTGGGGGCCCCCTGTTAAATATGATTAAAATAATCAGCTTACCGATATCCTGTGCAGGCCTGCCTCGTATCTGATTATTATGGTCCCTGTGAGGGAGGCCTGGCTGATAAACACAGAATTGGAGGTTCCGCAGCTCTCGGCATCTCCGCTCGAGTCTATGCGGCTGTTGCCCACCCTGTCACAAACCTTCTGCAGCCTCATAGCCGCAGCTATGTCCTTTTCCGTTGTGGTCTTGTCCGAATAAAGCTCGTAGCACACAAAGCTTGTTGCATGCTTTCCGCTGTCCGCGCTTCCCCAGCAGCGGTCTATGTAATACGCGAGCTTTTCCGCAAGCTCCCTGTTAGTTGCAAGGTTAAGCCTGAGCCTCTCCAGCTTCCGCTCATTCGGGAAGCAGAAAGAGGGGAGGGGTGGTTTTGTTTCCTGCGGGAGGGGTATGATGGAAAGCACCCCCTGGTATGCGCCGCACATCGCCTGGCCTGCAAACCCCGGGGCGAGCAGCCCTGTTATGGAAAGCAGAACCGCGATTGCGGCAAAGGCAATAGCTGTGTAAGCAATAACCCTGAATATCATCATAATTAACCATTATTCTGGCCGGATATTATATACAATGCGGGAATATAATATATGGGTTTCGGGTTTTCCCGCAGGAAAAAAGAGGAAAGGCAAGAGCAGGTTTCGAGGGAATACAGGATATTCAAGGAGGAGGAGCAGCTCCATGATGTGAAGGGCTTTTTGGGGTTTTATGCAAGGTCATGCAGGTTTGCCGGCAAGCTGATAAAATGGAAGCCTCCTAAAAGCATTGGGGAAAAGCTGGAAAAAGGCCTGCTGGTTTCAGGGCTGCGCGTAAACGCAAGAGAGGCATGGGCCTGCGCTGTTTTTTACGGTCTCATATTCCTTGGGGTCGCGCTTGCGGCAATCGTGCCGCTCATGCTGGCAGGCAGCGGAAACCCCGTTCTGCTGCTGCTTTCGGCCCCTTTTGCAATGTTCTACTACTTCCTCTCATATCCCAATTTTCTCGCGGAGATAACGAAAATACGGGCTTCAGATGAAAGCATAAAGGTCGTCCTTTACATGGCGATCTACATGCGCCTCAATCCCAATGTGGAGGGGGCGCTTGGTTTTGCAGCTGAGCACACAACAGGGCCATTCGGAAACGATTTGAAAAAAATACTATGGGACCTTGAGATAGGCCGCTTCTCAACAGTGGAAGAGGCGTTCAGGAGCAGGGTGAAAAGGTGGATAGAATGGGACAAGGATTTCCTTGAGGCCTTCCAGACCCTGCTGGGCATAACGTCGATGGTTTCCGAGGAGAAGCGCAAAAGGGCCTTGAGCGAGGCGCTCAGCATAATACTGGAAAGGACTCATGAGAAGATGAAGGGGTACGGCCGGGCGCTGAGGGCGCCTACAATCTTCATACACACCTTGGGGATTACGCTTCCCATCATGGGACTCGTTATGTTCCCCCTCATCACGATATTCATGTCCGACCCGGCGAAAGGCCAGCAGCATCTGCCCATTGTGATCGGGGTGGGCTATACCGTTATACTCCCCCTTTTCCTTTTCTGGTACATAAGAAGGACAGTCGCCAAGAGGCCCGGGGCGTATGCATACCCCGATATCTCCCACCACCCTGAGCTGCCTCCGGAGGGGAGGATTATGGTGAGGGACAGGAAAGGCAAAAAGCATTTCATACCCGTGCTCCCCATAGCCCTTGCGATACTGCTTTTCGTCAGCATACCGGGGATAGCATACATGGCAGGCCTGGGGATTACCTATTTTGACTACAGGAAGCTTTCCGAGCAGGAGTTTAACAAACGCTGGACGGACCGCATAACTATAGAATTCAGCAAGGAGTTCACCTTTACTGCCATATTCTATTCGCTCACCATAATATGGGGCGCAGCGTTTTCAATGGCATTCTATTTCTACGGGAGCAGTTTTCAAAGGATAAAGATAAGGAACCAGATAAAGCAGCTGGAGGATGAGTTCATAGTGGGGCTGAGCAGGCTGAGCGATGTGCTGAGCACGAATGTCCCTGTTGAAACTGCGATAGAGGAGGTCGCGAAAAAATACAGGATTTACGGGTATGAAAAAAGCATGATGTATGGGTTCTTCACCTCGATATTGAGGATGGTGAAGGAGCTTGGCTTGACATTTGAGCAGGCGTTATTCGGGAGGGAATACGGGATCATAAGCCTGTACCCTTCAAAGCTTGTGAGGGACGTTTTGAAAGTGATACTGGCTTCCTCGAAAAAAGGCCCCCAGATTGTAGCTCTTATAACAAAGAGCATATCCAACTTCCTCTCAAAAACGAGGGAGGTGGAGATACTTATCAGGGATATACTGGATGAGGTGGTGAGCAACGCGAAGATGCAGGTAGGGTTCATCGCGCCATTTGTAACAGGCGTTGTGAGCAGCACTGCAGTCCTGCTTATCCAGCTGCTCAAGATAATTGCGGATGCTATACAGAGGATAAACGAGTTCCTCGGAGGCGGGGATGCGTTGGGAGGATTAAGCGATCTTATTCTCGGCATAAAGCTTGAGCACATCATGCCGCCCAGCATCTTCCAGCTTATTGTGGGGACATACATGGTTGAAGTGACCCTTATTCTGGGCTTCTTCCTCAACGGGCTTGAGACTGTCTCTTATACACATCTGACGCTGCCGACGATCTTACGCGTG
>CAYUWT010000076.1:0-5512 GCA_964448625.1 uncultured archaeon | reverse complement strand
TGTCACTGGCGATACCCTCATTGCCACAAATGACGGCTACAGGAGAATAAAGGAGCTGGCCGGCAAAAACGCATTCATAGTCAATGGGAACGGACGTTTTTCTTTCGCCGCAAAAATCTTCAGCACAGGTAGAAAACCGGTTTATGAGCTGAAGACAAGGTGCGGATACAGGCTTAAGCTGACAGGCGAGCACAAGGTCTTTACACTCAACAGGGGCGATGTTCCAGCATACGACCTCACAAGGGACGATGTTGTTCTTTTGCAAAGGCCTGGATTTGGTTCAGATAATATGCCGGTTGAAATAGCGCATGCGATTGGTTGTGCCGTAGGTGACGGGTGCTTTGCAGGGAAAGGAAACTACCCGAACATTAATGTTCGGGAAATTGATAGAAGCCTTTTCATCACATTCGACAAGGCAGAGAGTGCCGTGGCCGAAAAGATCAATAGCGAACTGAACAGGTTCAAGCTGAAATCCGGCACAGGCGATATGCGGGCCGCAAGGCAGAACAGTGTGGTCAATACAGCCACAACGCTCAGGGTGGGAACAAGTTCAGCAGCTGTGGTGCCTTTATTGGAGGCATATGCCGTGCTCGATGAAGGCTCTGAAAACAAGAGGTTCAAGGACGCTGTTTTCTGTCTGGACAAGGACTCACAAACAGCAGTCCTGCAAGCATTATTCACAACAGACGGCACTGTTGCAAACTACGGCGAAAAGAGCCAATATATAGCGCTTGATTCATGTTCCTTGGAGCTTCTGAAACAGACCCAGCTCATGCTTTTGGGCTTCGGAATAAAGTCAAAGATATATGAAAACAGGAGGGCTGGAAAGCTGAGCTCGCTTCTCCCTGACGGCAAGGGCGGATACAAAGAATATCCTGTAAAAGAGATGCATTCTCTCCGTATTTCCAGAAATTCCAGAATGGTCTTCCAGCAGGAGATAGGGTTCCTGCCGGAGAGTGCAAAAGCCCGGAAGCTGGCTTTGATGAACAGCAGCGTGTCAGCATATAGCGAGCGCCTGATAGATTATGTGAAAAGTCTCACATACATAGGCGAGGAAGATGTATTTGACCTTACAGAGCCTGAGACCAGCCATTTTGTGGCCAACGGGATTGTAATCCACAACTGCTCAGAATATCTCTTCCTGGATGACACAGCATGCAACCTTGCAAGCCTCAACCTTGTGAAATTCCTTGATGAAAAGACAGGACGATTTAATGTTGAAGCGTACAGGCATGCGGTGAAGCTGTGGACCATAACGCTTGAGATATCCGTTCTCATGGCCCAGTTCCCGGGAAAAGAGATAGCCCAGAAAAGCTACGACTACCGCACCCTCGGGCTGGGTTATGCCAACCTTGGAACCCTCCTCATGATTCTCGGCATCCCCTACGACAGCGACCAGGGCAGGGCGGTGTGCGGAGCTTTGACGGCAATAATGTGCGGAGAATCTTATGCAGCCTCGGCAGAAATGGCCCGCGTGCTGGGACCTTTCCCGGAATACAAGAAAAACGCGGAGCATATGCTCCGTGTTATAAGGAACCACAGGAGGGCCGCTTACAATGCTGATGAGAAACAATACGAAGGCCTTGCGGTAAAGCCCATGGGGATAAACCCCGACTGCTGCCCGGCCCACCTCCTTTCCGCAGCAAGGGAGGCCTGGGACAGGGCCCTTGAGCTCGGGGAAAAATACGGCTACAGAAATGCCCAAGTCACGGTATTGGCCCCCACAGGGACCATAGGGCTGGTTATGGATTGCGATACCACCGGAATAGAGCCTGACTTTGCAATGGTTAAATTCAAGAAGCTTGCAGGCGGGGGCTATTTCAAGATAGTCAACAGGGCTGTCCCTCTCTCTCTCCGCAGGCTGGGATACACGGAAAGGCAGATAAGCGACATAGAGAAGTATTGCAAAGGCCACGGAACCCTCCAGGGCTGCCCCCACATCAATCCTGCTTCCCTGAAAGCCAAAGGCTTTGCTGAGAAGGATATAGAGGCGATAGAAAAGCTTCTGCTTTCCACATTTGACATAACCTTCGCGTTCAACATGCACACAATAAGCGCAAAGACACTCGAGACCCTCGGCTTCACAGATGAGCAGCCTGACAGCCCCGGGTTTAACGTGCTTGAATCTTTGGGTTTCACAAGGGAGCAAATATCGCAGGCAAACGATTACGTGTGCGGCGCCATGACAATCGAAGGCGCCCCGCATCTGAAGCCGGAGCACTACCCAATATTCGACTGCGCGAACAAGTGCGGGAAGTATGGCACCCGTTTCATTTCCTGCGACGGCCATCTCCTGATGATGGCTGCAGCGCAGCCCTTCATAACAGGGGCGATAAGCAAGACCATCAACATGCCCGCAAATGCAACCATACAAGACATATCAGATGCATACATGAAATCATGGAAGCTCATGCTGAAGGCTGTTGCGCTTTACCGCGATGGCAGCAAGCTTTCTCAGCCACTGAACACCCTTACCAACGGGGATGACTTGGGTCTCGCAAGCCTTGCTGAAGAGGACATAGATGAGACAATAGGCCCTAAGGAGTTCCACGAGGCGTTAGAGCAGAAACTTGTGAGGAGAAGGCTTCCCACAAAGAGATCAGGCTTTGTGCAGGAAGCCAGTGTAGGCGGCCAGAAGGTCTACATAAGGACCGGGGAATATCCTGAAGGACAATTGGGCGAGATATTCATTGACATGTACAAGGAAGGCGCCTCGTACCGCTCGCTGCTCAACTGCTTTGCGGTCGCAGTATCCAAAGCGCTCCAGTACGGCGTGCCTCTTGAGGAGTTCGTGGACTCATTCACCTTCACCCGCTTCGAGCCTGCCGGCGTGGTCACAGGCCACCCGAACATAAGGATGGCGACCTCCATACTGGATTACGTTTTCCGCGTGCTGGGCTACGAGTATCTGGGGAGGAAGGACCTCATACATGTTGAAACCCCTGGAAAGCCCGCGAAACCCTTCATAATCTCTGACTTCGTGAAAAGAGAAACTGAAAAGAAAATACGCGATGCTAAAGCTGAAAAGCCGGGGCATGAGGAGACCTCGGAAGAGGAGCTCAATATAAAGAAGGCAAAATCAATGGGCTACACAGGGGAGCAGTGCCCGGGCTGCGGCAGCATGCGCGTTATGAAGAACGGCTCCTGCATGGTCTGCCAGGACTGCGGCAGCACGACAGGCTGCTCATAAATACCCGCATACAAAATTCATCTTGAATGCGGGTAGTTACGTTATTTCTCTCTCATTATGGAAGAAAGGCTCAAAATCTCAGGGAAGGAAAGCCTTGTAAATGTCGAATCAGAGGAATCAGTAAAATCATATAAAAAATTCGCCCTCATTCTGGTTTCGAGCTGGCTCGGCGCAATCGCGGGCCGCGTTGCTCTGCAGCATATCCCCAGCGTTGAGCCCATCACAGCCTACACGATATTCTCAGCCTTCTTTTTTGGATACCGTTTCATTCCCTTGGGCATCTCCGCTTTCTATGTTTCCAATTTTCTTGTCTGGGGAGGGCAGGGCCCATGGACACCTTTCCAGCTTGCAGGAATATTTTTTGCAGGCCTGGCAGGCTATTCATTTTCAAAATTTTCTCTCTCCGGCAAATCCTTTTTCCTTTCCCTCCTCTTTGGAACAGCGCTCTATGAAACCGCAGTAAACATCGGTTTCGGAGTAACAACAGGCCTGCTTTCCCCATTCATCATGTTCATCCCTGCCATCCCCTTCTCCCTAGTCCATCTGGCCAGCACCATTTCATTCGGAACAGCCTTCTACTCCCTCCGCGAGGCTATAGAAAAGGAGGTGCTTTATGAATTCAAGATACTTGCTTGCAGGCTTGCTCCTGCTTTCCGCAACAATACTACTGGCAAACATTATATTGCAGCCTTCAGGCTACTCTCCTTCAGAAAATTCAGAGACAGAAGTGAAGCTCAGTATATGGAATGGCAGTCAGCAGAGTTATCAACTAAAAACAGCGGCAAACACAAGCGCATTTGAAATGCTCGATGGAGTGGCAGATGTTGGCTTCCAGCAGTATTCATTTGGGAAATTTATCACTTCAATAAATGGAATAGCAGCTAATACTACTCACAACTGGTTCTTTTTCGTCAATGGACAGCCTGCAGGCGTCGGAGCAGATTCCTATTACCCTCTGGGCAATGATACTCTTGAGTTCAGGTTTCTGGGAGAGGAGGAGAGCAGGAGGATTTTCGGCCTCAACGAGCCCTAAAACTACCCGAACTTTAAGGTTCGGGACATTTAAATGAAGGATTTATTTAAAATCCACAATAACCTATTCATAGCCCTGTAGTATAGCGGCCAAGTATGCCGGCCTTTGGAGCACCCTTTCTTTTCAAAAAAGAAAGCGTGCACGGAAAGAAAACAATATTGAAAAGAAACTTCCAAAGATTTGATGCAGGAATACACCCTGCAGATGAGAGAAAGAAGAAAGCCGGAGACGGCGGTTCGAATGACCCTTTTCCAAATGAACATGGCAAAAGCGTCAACGGAAAAACGGAAAGGTTTCGGGAATCCGCCCAGGGCTACTCAAAAAGACGCACTAAAAGCAATTACGGACGCGATGAAAAATCAAGAAATGATTGAGGGCATCCGGAAATTCAAGGAGAGCATAGGGGTTTCGAGGGCGATAGTCTTCGGTAGCTTTGCGAGAGGCGAGTTCGGAGAAGACAGTGATATTGACCTCCTGCTGGTCAGCGAAAAGTTCAGGGGAAAGAGCTTCATCCAGAGATCAAAAGGCCTGTGGCTGAAATGGGATTTGGGTTTACCTGTTGATTTCATCTGCTTTACCCCTGAGGAATTCAAAAAGCTCAAAAAAGAGGTTTCAATAGTCAGCGAGGCCATAAGGGAAGGCATCGAGGTATAAACCGATTGGGCGAGCGAAAAATCTCTTGTGTGGAATTCCACCCATGGCTAATAAAGAGATATTGGCTAAGTCGACCTGCACGAAACTTTAAATTATTTTGCTTTCTATTTGTAGTATGAGTAGCCAGACAGGATACTACCTCAAAGAGGTTGACAGGGAATCCCTGCGGATACAAGAAATGTTTGATAGTGAACATGCAGATTTGGATGACTTCTTTGGAGCTTTCAGAGCATATGAAACAGTAGATAATGGCTTACCCGATAATCTATCAGATGTAGAATCTCTAGTATATGGAACCTTTTATTCTGTGTTGGCCAACAGAATGTTTAACACTTCTACAAAACTTGATGAGGGAAAAATTAGCAAAGGAAAAGAAATTATTTTAAGAGCAGAGGAAATAACAATGGATTCCGAGCCTGTTGTTCACAGGGCCAAATATTATATGAATAAGAAATTATCACAATTATCTCATGATGGCCAAACGTTTGCAGACAAAGCAGATAGGGTTGTGAATTTGATGGATTCAGCATTTGCAAACGAATTTTTGAATTATGTTTTTCACACAAAAGCATTTCTAAGGCTAAGTCATCTGAATAGAAACAGTAAAAAATATTTGAAGAAAGGTTGGAAGAATC
>CAYUWT010000075.1:0-5553 GCA_964448625.1 uncultured archaeon | reverse complement strand
TTTTACTCCTTGGTGCCAGCCTCCATAAAGACCAGCTCTCTTGAGGAAAAGTGACAGTGCTTTTACAGAGTATTGCTGGTCTGTATTGAGTTCAATTCCTAACCTCTCATAAGCAAGCGGTTTGTGCCTCATTTCATCACCTTTCTCGACAATGCTTATTTCCAGTGGTATGCTGCCTACTGAAGGAATCTCTATACGGGAACGGAATGTCGGCACACCATGATCTTCGTAAATAAAACCTTCTCCCACAGCCTCAAATATATCCTCTGCAACAGGAGACAAAACCTTCCTATCAGTCACTATATATAAATCTATATCAGTAGCGTAGTGTCCCGGAACAGCTATGAATTGCCTTGGGTTAGTCGAGCCTACATTGACAATGGTACCCTGATTTTTTCTCAGAGATAATGCAGATTTCAATGTATCATAAAGCTCTTTCTCAGCTTCTGTTATCTTTTCTTCAAAGCTGCTGTTGGAATTAGCTTCCTCAAAAAGCTGTTCTCTTGTGTAATAATCTGGTAGCATACATAATGTTTACATGAATTTTAAAATGGTTCTCCACACCATTTTACAAATCAAACATCTTCCGGATCTGCCAAAATGGTCAAATCTTTGACCCCCTCTATTTTGCCCATGATTTCATCCTTTATCCTGTTTTTTATCGTGAAAACCTCTCCGACTGTCATTTTGCTGTCTGTTGTTAAAATTATCTCGCCTATAATGTACTGCCCTGACATTCTCAGCTTTAAGCCCTTGAGCTTGATGGCCTGATGCTTGCGGACTATCCTTGAAATGTCCCTGATTAATTCAGGGTTATTGAAGGCATCTATCAACACCAGTGAAGCCTGTTTTATGGTTGTGACAGCAACAGAAATTATGTAGACTCCGACAATCAAAGCTCCCAAGGCATCCCCCCATTTGAAGCCCAGATAGGATAAGAAGACGCCGGCTAAAATCACGAAGGAGCTTGTCCAGTCTTTAATCGAAGCCTTTGCGTCAACTTTCACAGAAAGCAGGTTATATTTCCTTGCAAGCCTGTTTTTCACTATGGCCAAATAAAGCGATATCAATCCGCCTGATATAAGAATTGCCATTGCGGCAACCGGATAGTAAATTTCAACGGGATTCATAAGCCGCAAATAGGCATTGTAAAAAATATACAGGCTCATGAAAATCATGACTATTGCCACTATAATGGAAACCAAAGTCTCAACCCTGTAATAACCGAAATTAAACCTCTTGTCTGCTGTCCTTTTCGATATCCTAAGACCAAGCCACACCATAAACGATATGAAAGAGTCGCCAATAGAGTCAATGCCGTCTGCTACCAGGCCAAAACTGTTTGTAAAATTGCCGGCCAAAATCTCCACTGCCCCGATAAGGACCAAAACTATTGCAGATATCAGGACAACTTTTTCTATTTTCCGTAAATCCTCTTGTTTCATGTTCCTAATCAAACAGCGCTTATGAATCACTTCTGCATGAACTTCCTTAATGCGGGGTGCATGTCCTCAAGGTGCTGGTTGGCTAATTCCTCATACAGCTGGTAAACGATGGTTACGGCAAGCAGTATCCCTGTCCCTGAGCCGATTGCGTTCGTTGTATCGGCAAAGGCTGCCAACGCTCCGACGGCCGCGCCTCCGAGCACTGTAAGGCCTGGTATGTAGCGGTTGAGCACCATCTCGATTATTCTTATATCGCGCCTGTAGCCCGGTATCTGCATGCCTATATTATGTATCTGGTTGGCGACGCTTTTCGAGTCCATCCCTGCTGAATGCATCCAGAAATAGGCAAACAGCACGCTCCCCCCTATCATGAAGGCGGCATATGTGAACGTCCTTGCAATTTCTGGTGTGAGGATGAAGAATGACTGGATTATATTGAGCTCATCTGCAAGCTGGCCTGTGGCTGCAATCCATAAGACCATTCCTGCCAAAGCAAACACAAGGCTTACCAGCCAGACAGGCTTCCTTAAGATTGCGGTGGCCGCTACCACCCCGAGGAGCGCAAAGAGCATGGCGGCTATTGCTATGCCTGCTATGCCTACGGCTGTGGGGGGCGTTATATAATACAGGAGTGTGTTGGGGACAGCCTGTCCTGTCTCGGGAGATGTGGCGCCTATTATGCTGCTCCCCTGCTGCGCAAGCATGCTGCCCATTATCTGGACATTTGCGAGCAGCGCTGCAACGAGGATGACCGGTATGTTGGAGGTGTAAAGGAACTTCAAAGGCCAGCGCCTCCCAAATCCTCTTATGTTCCCGAATGCAAGCGGTATCTCAACCTTCATGTTGCTTATGTAGACCACAAGGAAGAAGACCAGTATTGTTGCCATCAGGGGAAGGAGGGCCTTGAATGCCTGGAGCGGGTCCTGAAGGGCAAGGAATGTTATGAACTGCGGTATCTGGCCTGCCGGCATGGTGGTCGGAGGGGTGGGCCAGCAAAGGGCCGGGTCAAAGCCGCCCACGTTGCATGCCTGTGTCAGCGGATTGAAGGTCCTCACGAAAATCTGCTTTGCGACCCCTGCCACTATGAAAAGCCCGACACCGCTTCCGAAGCCCCACTTCGCAACCACTTCGTCCATGAATATCACCAGAATGCCGCCAAGCGCGAGCTGGAGTATCACTATGCTCTGGAGGCCGGGCGTTGCGGGGATGGTCCCGAGGTTGACGAAAATGGCTGCCTCGAGGAAGGAAAAGAAAACGGCCAGCACCTTCTGGGTGCCCTGGAACATCACCTTGCCTTTCTCTGTTGTGAGGTCCCACTGTATGAGCTTGCTCCCGACCATCAGCTGCAGTATTATGCTTGAAGTCACGATAGGCCCTATGCCGAGGCTCATTATTGTCCCGAAGCTTGAGCCAAGCAGTATCTCGAAAATGCGCAGCTGCTGGGAGCTCTGGGCCGAAACGCCGTAGACCTGTATCTGCGCAAGCACAACGTAAATGAGCAGAATGGCCGCTGTCCATTTCAGCTTTTCCTTGAAGGTCAGCCTCTGGACAGGTCTGGCTACGCTGGGTAATCTTTTCAGTATCGTTGCGTAGGTTTCGGCAAGCGGCATAATAACACAATTATTGAAGGCGTGTTTTTATAAGCGTGGAAAAGCGCGTTTCCTGGCGGTTTAAAGAGAAGTTAAATAGGATAATGAATACTCAAAAAAAACTGCAACACCTGCCTATTTTATCTTTACTGCCTTTCCGCCAGCCTTCGCTATCTTCTCCTCCGCCTGCCTTGAAAAGCTGTATGCCTTGACCACAAGCGGGTGGCCAAGTCTCCCGGTGCCAAGCACTTTGCTGTAGCCGAGGGATGTGACATCTATCTCATTGCCCTTCGCAAGCCTCGCGAGGTCACGGAGGTTGATGGCTTTGGGTTTTTCCCCCATTTTCATTGCAAGGCTTTTGAAGCCGCGCTTGCCTATGTGGAAGCCCTCCTTCCTGAATTTGAGTATCTTGTTGCCCATGCTGCCTGCTCTTCCCTTCCCTCCTTGGCTGCCCTTGCCGCGGTGTTTTTTCTTTGCGCCCCACCCATGCGTATGGCTTCCCCGCATCTTCACCCTTCCCTTCCTTTTCATATGACCCTTTTCCTGATGAACATATTAAAAGCGTCAACGGAAAAGCTTATGACCCTTTTCCTGATGAACATATTAAAAGCGTCGGTGGAAAAGTTTTCTTTTTCGTTGACGTTTTTCTTTTTCCAAAAGAAAAAGGTTATTTTCATACCATCCTCATTATCAGCTCGTTAATTTTTGCGCCCCTGTATCCAACATCCCCCTTTGGAAAAGGCTTTTTTATTGACTTGTAGCCCTTTGAGGGAGGCGGCAGCCTGAATACAGGCCGCAGTCTGCCTTCGATAATATCCTTTATCGCTTCCCTGCCGAGCTTGCTTCTTTTTGAAACAAGGAGTTCCAGCGTTTTCTCGTCCGCTTCCCCGTAAGTTATATAGCTGCCTGCTGCCTCCAGCATTCCGAGTGCGCTTTCCGGAACAATCACGCAGCTGTTTGCTCTGTGCAGCTTCAGGTGCTTGAGGGTGTCAGCTGCCCTGTAGTTTATACCTGTGATGCCCCTCAGCCTTACGGCAGCGTATATCATAATTCCCCCTTGGTTGAGTTGAGGTTTTTCAGCGCCTCAAATACCGCGAGAACCAGGTTGTTCCTTGTCTGGGTCTGGCCCGAGGTGTACACCCATATGTCCTTTATCCCTGCAAGGGCCAGCATCTGCCTGACTGACTGGTTGGCCACTATGCCCACGCCTTTTGGGGCAGGCGAGAGTATGGCTGTAACCGAGCCCGCTTTGCCGCTTGCCTTGAAAGGTACTGAATGCAGGCCGCCGCAGGCGCATTCCCAGTTGCCGCAGCCCCTCCTTACCCGTATGATGTTAAGCTTCGCGTGGAGAAGGGCCTTTTCAATCGCTATCCTGTGCTCCTTTGAATTGGAAACGCCAATGCCGAGAAGGCCGTTCCTGTTGCCTGCTACGATCATTGCGGTAAGCTTGTAGCGCCTGCCGGACTTGTGCATTCGCGCTGTCCTTTTGGTTGCTGTCCTCCTTATCCCCCCTCCCTTCCCCGGGCTTCCGCCTATGTAAATAACCTCATGCTCTATGTCATGGACAAGCGCATCCACTATCTCCGACTCGAGTATAACATGGCCGTGCTTGAGGACGGACTCAAGGCTGTCGAACCTTCCTGCCACCACCTGCCTGCCCAGCTCGGTCTTGGGCACCCATTCAGCATGCTTCTGCTCCTGCTTCATCTGTATCTCCTTCTTTTCCCTATCTTTTCCAGCCTATCGATTGTGTGGGCTGCATGGGAATAATTTTGTTCGTAAGCTTTAATAATGCTTTTCCAGCCTGCAATTCCATTCTTCCCTGAGGCAAGCAGCACCTGATAAAGCAGGTACAGATCCATAGCCTTGTCCTCGGTTTTGCTGCTTGCCTTCCCAAGACCGAAATCAACAAGGTAAAGCCTTTCCCCGTTCCATATCATGTTGCTCGTTGTCAGGTCGCCGTGTATTATGTCTGCAGAATGGAGCTTTGCCACCGCTCTGCCTATGCTTTCAAACACCTCCTCTGTAACATTACCCTTTTCAATGAGATCTTTCACAAGCGGGCCTCCTATCCTTTCAAAAACAATCTCATAATCACCGGTGCTTATTATGGCGGGGCAGTTAACACCTGCGGCTGAGGCCTTTGAAAGCAGCCTCGCTTCAAGCGCTGTGCGCTGTTTTCTAATCTTTTCATCCAGCTCTGCCGCCCTGTAGCCTTTCCTCACCCTCCTCTTCACCATCACCCTTCCACGCTGTATTATCACAGCTTCGGCGCCTATCTTTTGCTTTTCCATAAATGCAACTCTCCATGTAATATTTTTCCACAATTATCAGCAGATGGCAAAGTTGACGGTGCCATCAACTATAGATTTTAGGGTTGTTTTCTGTAAGTCTACAGTCTTTTAAGATTTGGAAGGTGTTGTTCATAAAAGAATGCAAGTTCTTTGCTTTTCTTTTTTAGCTCACTTTCAATTTTCTTACGAATCTCTACTGAGGTTGTTTCTTTCTTATCTACTACA
>CAYUWT010000074.1:1771-5643 GCA_964448625.1 uncultured archaeon | reverse complement strand
GCTATCTCTGCGAGGTTCTCATAGTTCATTATGGCAGCTTTGAAAACCTTGTGAGAGAAGCGATGATATGGAAGCCGCAGATTGTCGCAGATATCCAGCGCCACTCAAAACTGGACCCCTCCCAGCATTTCAAGAACCAGCCCCTTGTTATAATAGACCCTGTGGACCCGGAAAGAAATGTAGCCTCAGCGCTCTCGCCGGCAAACCTTGTGAGGTTCTGTTATGGATGCAGGCAGCTTGTTTCAAAGCCTTCCATTAATGCATTTTTCCGCAGGCCTGAACATGCAGACATGCAGGCCCTTATGAAAAGGAGAGGCACAACCATTTTTGCA
The DNA here is from genome assembly GCA_964448625.1 of uncultured archaeon. GTDB lineage: Archaea > Aenigmatarchaeota > Aenigmatarchaeia > QMZP01 > QMZP01 > CAYUWT01. The sequence goes on along the minus strand of CAYUWT010000074.1, from coordinate 5,311 downwards.
ATAGAGTTCCCAAGGCCTGATGTGATAGATGACACCCTTTACCCTCAGCTGCGCAAGACAGCCGGAAGGATGGCCGATATACTTGAGGAGAACGATTTCGCTGTAATGAGCCATACAATGTATGCAGGCTCAAAGTGCTACATGGTTTTTGAAATGCTTTTCCCCCGCCTCCCTTCAGTGAAAAAGCTCGAAGGCCCTCCGATTTTTGCGGGAAAGAACGCGGAGAATTTTGCAAACAAATACCGCAGCTCAGGGAGGGTCTTTGTGGAGGGCATAAATTACACGGCTGAGATAAGGAGGAAGTTTTTAACCCCTGAGCAAAAGACAAGAGACAGCCTAGATGACAGCCTTAAAATTCTGCTCGCAAAGGGCTTTGCAAGCCACATAGCAAAAGCCATAAAGAAGGGCTACAGGATACTTGATTCAAAACATATAGCTGCTGCGTGCAGGAAGGACATGGGTTTGGGGGAGCACCTTGAGGATTTCTTCACGAGGGAGTTTTGGTGAAATGTAAATGTAATAAATCAGTGTATTGCAGTGTAATTACATAGGTTTTTATCCCCTCCGGTGAAGTCACAGTTGTGAGAGGGAAAACTGCTGGATTGGGAGTGTTTTCAGCGTTTTCAGCGTTAGCAATAGCGGCCTTTTTAGCCATTATAGCTGTATTTTCCGCTTCCGCTGCAGCCCATTCCATACCGACACCTTTCTGCACCGCTACAGGCGATAAAACACTGTGCACTGACTTGGATGATTATGCTCCAAACTCCACAGTCCATATAAGCGGGAGCGGTTTCGACACCAATTCAAGCCTGGCTGTTCACGTGACAAGGCCAGATGGTTCTGTAGTCACAGGGGACGGCTCCTTCGCCTCATGGCCGACGGGGTATGATTATGTCATTGCAGGCTCCGGAGGGGCATTCGAGTTCGATTATGTGCTTGACGGGATAGCCGGCGTTTATACGATAAGGGTATATCCTTCTTCGTGGGACGGCAATATGAGTGAAGAGCCCCTGATAAGCGCGACATTCACAGACGGCAATGTTAAGGCAAAGGCTGCCCCAAGCGGAACTACATTCAACCTGACGTTTTCCACGTTCAACAACACCAACTGCACTGGCTCTCCTGTTTCTTCGGGGACTGCTAACAATGTTGATTCAGCAGCAGGGCAGACCTTTGGCGGTCTCGGCACCAATGAGTCAGTAAAACTTACAGCCACAGCATTTTCCAACGGAGGCGTTCCCTTTTTCAACTGGACCAGCCCAAACAACTTTACTGACCTCGGCAACCGCACCATATGCGTGCAGGGCTTCGCCAGCGGCACCCGCGACTACTTCGCCAACTACACCGCTGTCGCGCAGGCAAAGCTCATAGTAATCAAGACGGTAATAAACAATAATGGTGGAAACCTTTCGGCAGCCAACTTCACCATCCATGTGAACGGCACCAATGCCACTCCTTCAGCCTTCCCGGGCAGCGCTTCAGGGACCAATGTTACATTGAATCCAGGCAGCTATAATGTTACAGAAGATTCTGTCTCAGGCTACACAACCAGTTTCTCGGCAAATTGCACTGGAACAATACTATCAGGGGAAACAAGGAGCTGCACAATCACGAATGACGACATTCCAGGAAAAATAATAGTAATAAAGAACGTGATAAACGACAACGGAGGGAACAAAACCCCCTCCAATTTCACAATAAACGTTTCCGGAGGCGGCCCATCCCCGGCAAGCTTCCCCGGCTCTTCTGCAGGCACTAACGTAACAATAAACGCAAGCAGCTATAATGTAACGGAAACCCTTCTGCCCGGCTACAACGCCACCTTTTCCTCAGGCTGCTCCGGAAACATAACAAACGGGGAAGTCAAGGTATGCAACATCACTAATGATGATGTCCCTGCGAATCTCATTGTATACAAGTTTGTCATCAACGACAACGGCGGAGCCCTTTCTCCAGGCAACTTCACAATACATGTGCAGGCAAGCGACCCGAGCCCTGAGAGCTTCAACGGCTCCTCTTCCGGAACAAATGTGACACTTGACGCAGGCAACTACAACATAACAGAGGATTCTGTCTCAGGCTATTCTTCCAATTTCTCCTCTGACTGCGTTGGCTCAATCTCCAATGGCGAGACAAAGGTGTGCAACATAACCAATGATGACATTGCCGCAAAGATAATAGTAATCAAGAAAGTGGTAAACAACAACGGAGGAACAGCGCAACCCTCGAACTTCACAATAAATGTAACCGGGAACAGCCCGTCCCCTGCCAACTTTTCAGGTCAGGGCTTCCCCGGAACTATAGTAAATATAGGGACAGGCCCATACAATGTTACTGAAATTTCCTTCCCGGGGTATGCGGTTAATTTCTCCGCAGGCTGCTCTGGCAACATAACCGCCGGGGAAACAAAGTTCTGTAACATAACCAATGATGACCTTCCAGCAACGCTGATAGTGATAAAGAAAGTGGTCAACAACAACACAGGCGCGCTTGTGCCCTCAAGCTTCATAATATTTGTTAACGGAACGGCAGGCAATGCCACATTTAAGGGCTCCTCGCTGGGTGTTTCCCTCACCCTCAACGCAGGCACATACAACGTCACGGAAGGCTTCACCCCCGATTATAACGCAAGCTTTTCCGCAAACTGCTCAGGCACGCTGAAAAACGGCGAGAACAAAACGTGCACAATAACGAATGATGATGCGGTTTTGTGCAGGCTGCATAAGATACCGACCCGCGATGCTTCATTCTGGCGTGCTCAGACCAACTTCACAACCTCCATATTCAGCGCATGGCTCAGCGGCAACTTCAGCGTGGGCAACATAACCCACCTCCGCAGCATAGACTCGCAGGGCAAGCTTTTTGGAGCCTACTTCGCAAGCATCTCAAGCAACACGACAGGCAGGACGCGCTCCAACCTGGATATTGCCCGAATGACGCTGTTGCAGCAGCTTGTCACAGCAAAACTGAACTGCGCGGCTTTCGGCTGCGCCGCATCAACGCTTGCCCTTATTGCGCAGGCTGATAATGCTTATGCAGGGAACAACGCAAGCCTCATGCGCGTGTTTGCTCTGAAACTCATGGCATACAACAGCAGCGGAAGGAACATGCTTCTTCTGCCCGCGCTTGGGAGCCCGGGAGCGCCAACCTCTGCCCTCTCGCAGGCTTTGGCCGACAGGCCATTCTGGAACAGCCCGTAGAAGATCAAGATTTTCCATTCCTGTTAGCAGTCTTAAAAAGGGTTTAATGAGAACTTCTTCACCAGTTCCGTTGTCTGCCCTATAAAGATGGTGGAAAGAAATTACGCGCTCTTCCACTTAATAGAGCACCCTACAGCCCTCGATAAGGGCCGCGCTATCTCCTTCCCCGCAAGCAGCTCCTCGAGCGCGTTCCTCAAATCTGTAACGGTGACATTCTCCGGGCTTTCCCAGTTGTCATCTATCCTTCCCCTGTACCTCAGCTTCCTTTTCCTGTCGAAAACGAACACATCAGGTGCTGTCTCTTATACACATCTGACGCTGCCGACGATCTTACGCGTGT
>CAYUWT010000074.1:0-1761 GCA_964448625.1 uncultured archaeon | reverse complement strand
CATCAGGTGTTACCTCAGCCCCATAAGCCCTTGCAATCTGCTGTGTTTCATCTCTCAGATAGGGGAAATTGAACCTTTTGTCCCTCGCCCTTTTAACCATGTTCTCAAAGCTGTCCTCAGGGTAATTCCTCGCATCATTCGAGTTTATCGCAACCACCTGCACGCCTTTTTCCCCATACTCCTGCTGAATTGCCTTTATCCTTTCCTGATAGGCCTGCGCGTAGGGGCAGTGGTTGCATGTGAATATCACAACCAGTATCTTCTTTGCAAAATCCTCAATGGAATAATTTTTATTGTCAGCGCCTTTCAGGCTGAAATTAGGGGCAGAATCCCCTGTCTTGAGAGCCATGAATGTTATTTCGCTTCCTGTTTTATATTCCTGCCCTTCCTTTCCCTCCAATTAAGGTGTATTGCTATCCCTATGAGCAGAAGGAGTATCACAAGCAGCGCAACAGGAAGGAAAAGCAGCTCATCCTGCCGCGGGCAGTTTTGCTCAACTGCTATTTCCTCGGAGTCCCATGTTTTCGTGCCGTTCCTTAAGGAGCCTTCGAAAATAATCTCCCTCTGGTTTGTGTCCGCCTTGAGCTGATAAGCTGCTGAGGTTGTTTTGTTTTCAATCTCAACGCAGAAACCATTTTCTATATAAAAAAAGGATGACTTCCATCTGCCTGAATCGAGTATCTCTCCCACCCTTTCCCCGTGAAGGGAAACATCCACCTTAACATCATAGCAGCCTCTGTCAAAGCCTTCCGCTGTTACGGTTGCAGCGTAATCCCTGCACGAGCCCTCAACCTCCAGCGAAACCTGCTGGGCAGAAACGAGAGGAATAGAAAAAGCGGAAAAGAATAAAAGGGAGAATATTATTTTGTTCAGTCCCATGATCTCTTCCTCATCTTTATCTGGAAGAGGCTTTCCATAAAATCGGTTCCTGCATATCCCGCCAGAAGAGCGAACCTCACATCCTCCGAGATGAAAACCCCGACCAGCAAACCTATCGCGCCCGAGGTCAACAGGGTCACGGCCATATACGCATGGCTTATCTTTGTCTTCCCCGTAACCCGCACATGCTTCGATATGCCCAGCAGGCCCCTTATGAGCCCGCCCAGAAAGCCCGCGATGAAAATCCACTCAAGGGCCATGTTAATTATTATGCATTTTCGGATATAAAGCCCGATTGGATTCAGATAACTTCCCGAACATTAATGTTCGGGTAGTCAGTTTAAACAGGAGATGTCGCTCCATTCCAACCTGAAAAGGCTTTATTCAGGATATTCCGGCAGGTGCGGCCGCGGCCAGGACTCGTGGCGGAAATAGGAGAAATTGGTTTCTTTGTCCCCATATGCACTTTCCACTGAAAGTAATACTTAAATACAGGTAATACTGTAATACTTTATATGGCACTGAAGACTGTAAAGAATGTGAGCGATGAGAAGTGGGCAGAGATGAAAGGCATGGCAGCGAAGAGCAGGATCACGATGGGCAGGCTGCTGGAAAATATGGTTGACGCATATGCAAAACACAGGGAAGAGGCATGGAACAGGATACTTTACGGGGAGAAGAACCTCTCTGACAGGGAAGCCGGGGAAATGAGGGCAGAGATTTACAGAATCAGAAGGGAGAAATGGTTCAAATGATACTCCTCCTTGACACCTCCGTGCTCATTGACCTCCAGAACAGGAGGAGGGAAACAATAGAGAAGCTTGCCGCGCTGAAAGAAAACTGCCCCGAAGTCCCAAAGATATCATTCATCACGTATTTCGA
>CAYUWT010000073.1:0-5643 GCA_964448625.1 uncultured archaeon | reverse complement strand
TTGTTAATGTATAGTTGATGGCCCCCTGCCCGCTGGGCGTTACCTGCAGCGTGCCGTTAGCTGCCCGCGTTTCAAGCACAGTTGCATTGAAGTTTACTATGACAGAGGAGCTGTTGCCGAGAGGGCTTGTTATTGTAACCCTCGGCGCAAGGTCATCGACTGTCAAGTTAAGCTTTTCTGTTGTGTTCGCGTTGCCTGCATTGTCCGAGGCGTTGAATGTTATAGTGCAGTTGCCCTCCGCATTGGCTGAACAACCCAGTGTTGCGGGGGTGACATTTACGGCCCAGTTGCTGCCGCTATCATTCACAAGCCCTATGTTGTTCAGCGACACGCCCGCAGAAACGTTCCTTAAGCCGCTTACAGCATCCGTAACCGTTGCATTAAGCTGCAGGACCTGGTTTGACCTGAGGAGCGTGACATTCGCCCTAGTGCCGCTCACAGAAGGGGGCGTTGAATCAACCGTGACGCTCCTGTTTCCGGCAAGGCCGACATTGCCGTCTGTATCATTTGCGTAGATATTAAAGGTATGGACAGCCTCTGAGAGCCCGGCAGAGGAAAACTGGCAGTAACGCCTTATGCCGGTTGATGTATTGACTGTTGAAGTTGTATTTATCCCGTCAACGGCAAATGTGCAGTTTGCAGGATTGTCCGCGTCAAAGGTTGCATTTATAACGAGGGTTGCGCCTATGTTAGCCCCGTCAGCAGGCGTAGGCGCTACATACACAAAAGCTGAGGGCAGTATGTCGGCTGCTATGGCTGAAAATCCGCTCACAACATGATAGTTTGTGCTGTCTGAGGCGTTGCCATAGAATGCGGAGTCAATGGAGGCTGTTGTCAGATTGTAACTGGTGCTGTTGGCCCTCATGCCCCCTATGTCAAGAACGGCTGCCGTCAGATTGTAGCTGGTGGATGTGGAAAAGACAGAAAGCGCTGTGGGAATGCCTGCCAATATAGCAAGAAGGAGGAGGAGCGCAAAAGCTGTTTTCCCACCGAAAACAGCAATCTTGCGATTACGAATATTATTAATATTATTCATAATACAAATATTATTAAAGCTCAATTTCCTCCTTCACATCAAGCCTTCTCACCACTATGTGGCCATTCTCAGTGAGAAGGAATTCAACAACATCGCCGGGCTTCAGTTTCAGCCTATCGCGGAGCTCTTTAAGTATAGTTATCTGTCCCTGAACAGTCACTGTAGAAGTCCCTATTATCCTCGCCTTAACCATCCAGCACCTTTTCAATTATTATCTGCATTAGTTTATTAATCTTATTATTTTTGCGATTATAGGTAAGATTTTTATTGTAGCACAACAATTAAACTGTAGAATGAAGCGAAATTACTGCATTCCGGCAGATTTATCCGGACTTTGCCCAAATATGGTGACTATTGAAAACCTGTCCCGCACAAACACCAGCAGCGATTTGAAGTCCAAAACAGGCTCTGTTCAGAACATAGTGCTCTTTTCATTGCCTTTTATCCTGCTGTTAGTGCAGATTGTTTTTGCAGGCGTAAATGCATCTGCGCCGAATACCCTCAGCTTCAACGGAAGGCTTGTGAACCAGTCAACAGGGATTAACGTGAATGGGTTTGCCAACTTCACAGGCAAGATATACAATGCTGCCTCGGGAGGCACGGCGCTCTTCACCGAGGACCACAACAACACATTCGTGGACAGGGGGGTGTTCAGCCTGCTGATAGGGAAGACAAGCGGTGTCAATGTTAGCGGGGTAGACACTTCGAACAGGATAAGGCTGGTGGAGGATGCTATTTATGTAAATGGCACGTGCAGCGCCGAATCTTCATGCGTAGCAAGCGCTAATTGCCCCCAAGGGTTTACAGTTTTTTATGCGGGAGAGCATCGTTCTTCAGCGACCGGCTGTGACAAATATGCGGATTTACTGGATGGAAGCTCTGGCATTTGCGCGGAAGAACACGCCACCACATGCCTTGGCACAACTTCCTGCGCCACGACAAGTACCGCGTCGGCTGCTTCAGTCGGCATCATATGCGTGAGGGTGGGAGGCAACTGAAGATGGAAAGACCATTCAATCAAGAAAATGGGAGAAAAGGCTTCATTAAGGCAGGCTATATATTTTTCGGCAGCATGATTATACCGCTTGTTCTTATAGCCCTCGCGCAGCTTGTTTTTTCTTCAGCGCCCAATACGCTAGCGTTCAACGGGAAAATCACCAACTTCACCACAGGGGCGATAATTCAGGGCAATGCCAACTTCACCGCAAAAATATTCAACGTCCCCTCAGGCGGAACGCAGCTCTTCACCGAGGACCACAACAACACATTCGTGGACAAGGGAGTGTTCAGCCTGCTGATAGGGAAGACAAGCGGTGTCAATGTCACGTTCAACGAGAGCCTATGGCTGGAGCTGGTTGTGAATGGGGAGACCCTTGCGCCGAGGATAAACCTCACATCAGCTGCTTATTCGTATTCCTCGCGCTCTGCCAGCCAGAACTTCAACTTCGGAAGCTTCAACGCATCCAATGTGAGCGCCATAAACCCGTCAGACGGGACAAACCTTTCCGTGGATTCCGGGACGCTGTTCGTCGATTCCAGCAACAACAGGGTGGGGATAGGCACCACACAGCCGGGGATGGCCCTGATGGTTGTGGGGAATGTGAATGTTTCAGGGACCATCAATGGGAGCATGCTGAATGTGAGCTCGCTGGTTGCATTCCCGGGGCTGTCAGGGACTCCATGCGACACAATAGACACAAGTGCTGCGGGTGTGCTGAGCTGCGGGACTGATGACGATGCGCCTGAGGATGCGGACATTGACTGGGCGAAGCTTGTCGACAACGCAACTATTGTCACAACATCCGCGGCGGCGGGGCTGAACATCACCAACGGCCCGCTGAGGGTGACTTCCGGGATAGATCCGGCAGGCTATGCCACGGGCCAGGGGGACCTTTATGTTGGGGGCAATGTGGAGATTGACGGGAGCCTGAACATCAGCGTGGCTGTGGCTGACATACTGAGGGTATGCAGCGGGGCTTGCGGGACGCTGAATGATGTGGGCGTGGCAGGGGATCTGTATGTGGAGGGGAACGCTGAGGTTGACGGGGCTCTCAATGTGACCGGGGCAGGGACATTCACAGGGAGGCTGTCGGGCTGCAGCGGGGATTGCGGCACAAGGACTATTGCCACCGCGGCCGGGGATATATTCGCGGAGGATGATGTGGAGGTTGACGGGAACATCAATGTTAGCGGGGTAGACACTTCGAACAGGATAAGGCTGGTGGAGCAGGTTGCGTTTGTCGCCGGCTCCGCATGCGCAGCCGGCGGAACATGCACCGCAACATGCGCTACCGGCTACACCATAGTTCTTGCAGGCTTTGCCGATGATACAAGCACAGCTTCCTGCAGCACGCTGCCTAACTTGATAGATGGAGATTCTAGCGCTTGCGGGCAGGGCGCTGAAAAGGTGAGAACATGCCTTGGAAAGGCAACCTGCAGTGCAGTAGCGAGTGCTGGAGGTAACGGAGGCCAATTAAGCATCCTGTGCCTCAGGGTGGGACAAAATTGATGGCATTGGTGGAGTATGCTTTCTTCGTTTACCTGCAACCGGAACAATGAATAGAAGGAAGAGTCAAGGAGCTTTTAACCGGTGTTCAGCGGTTGCAAAACATCACCGGCTTTTGGCTGCCTTGCCGCGTTTGTGCTGCCGGGCTCCTTTTTCAGGCCGAGTATTATGCCGCCGCTGACTATCTGGTCAACAGTGACTGTCTGGTTGAGCTGCGGCTGCTTCTGCCTTCAAATCCTTCCGCCGGAACAAAGGCTTAAATATCAGCTGTGCTATAATTTATAAAATGATAATTTTAGCAGGGATATTATTATGGACTACATTGAAAGGGATTTGGAAAAAACCGTAAAAAACTACCTTGGGAGGCCTGAAATAATAGCCGTCCTTGGGCCGAGACAGTCGGGGAAAACAACGCTTATGAAACGCGTATTCGGCAAGCTTGATGACGCTGTTTTCATAAGCTTCGAGGATCGCGAGGCTCTGGAGATTTTCATGGAGGATGAAAAATCATTCGCCGAGCTTTACGCGAAAGGGAAATATCTTTTCATAGACGAGTTCCAGTATGCAAAGGAAGGCGGGAGGAAGCTGAAGTACATATATGACCATTACCCGGGCACAAAAATCGTTATTTCTGGATCTTCGGCCCCGGGCCTTGCGATACAAAGCATAAAATACCTTGTCGGCCGCATTTTCGTGTTCAACCTTTACCCCCTTTCATTCGCAGAATTCCTGAGATACAGGGAGCCTGTGGTTTGCGGCATATTCGAAGGGAAAAAACTGGCTCTCCGGAACTGCCTGTTCGGGAAGGGGAGCATGCATGGGATTAGCAGCTCCGTAATGAGGAGGCTCAACAAAGCATATGATGAGTATCTGGTTTACGGGGGATATCCGCGGGTTGCGGTTTCAAAAACCGCTGAGGAAAAGGCAGCTGTCCTGAAAAACATATACAGCACCTATTTTTTGAGGGAGATAAGAGATGTGCTTGGCCTTGCGACAGATTTCGGCCTCAGCAAGCTTATAAAGGCTCTGTCAGTCCAGCTTGGAGGCCTCATCTCCTACAACAGCCTCGGGGAAGTTTCGGGCTTCAGCTATAAAGAGCTTTTGGGCCATCTCAGCATACTTGAAAAAACATTCATCTGCGGAAGGATGCCGCCCTTCTTCACAAACAAAAGGACAGAGCTTGTCAAAATCCCTAAAATCTATTTTTATGACAGCGGCTTAAGAAACAGCGTAATAGGCGATTTCAAAAGCCCTGAAGCAAGGCAGGACATAGGCCCGCTGAATGAAAACTTCGTCTTCTCACAGCTTGCATACTGCGGGCATGAACCAAGATTCTGGAGGAGCAAATCGAAGGCTGAGGTGGACTTTGTCATTGATAAGGGGGGTTTGATTGCCATCGAATGCAAAACAGCCTTCACGGGCAAGGCCAAAGGCCTTTCGAGTTTCACGATGAAATATAAGCCGCTTAAGTCTGTGGTGGCATGCAGGGACAGGATGGAAAAACACGGGGACATAATTTACCTGCCACTCGCCTTCATTTCCGCATTGTGCTGATTGCCAAGGCTGTTATGCTGCGCTCTCACTTGCCTGTCTGCCTTGCCGCGTTTGTGCTGCCGGGCTCCTTTTTCAGGCCGAGTATTATGCCGCCGCTGACTATCTGGTCAACAGTGACTGTCTGGTTGAGCGCAGCGTAGTATGCAACCTGCTCCTGCCTGCACCAGCAGGCGCCATCCTTCACAAATGAATATTCCGCCTTGGCGAGGGAACAGTATTCCTTGCATGTGTCCTCGCTTGTAGTAAACGGGGGGGCTGCTGGGGTTGAAGTTGAAGGAGTTGAAATGGCCTGCGCTGCAAGGAAGCCCGCTACAAAAAACAGGAAGGCAACGGCAAGAAACGCAAGGTGGTATGTTTTAATCTTTATTGTAATCTCCCCCATAAAATATCACGTTATTTTTATCTGAATGATTTAAATGCGCCATGCAGGGGGGTGCCCCACTACATTAGCGTGGATATATAGTCGCCTCATTTCATTTTTATAATACCAGCCTGTTTATGGCCTTTATCTTTATGAAATATGCACGCAGTATGCCGCTTTTCACAA
>CAYUWT010000072.1:0-5683 GCA_964448625.1 uncultured archaeon | reverse complement strand
CATCATATAATTAACTGATTGGTGATTTATTATTTCTTACTGTGAATGAGGCCTTGCTAAACTGTCCTCGTGGATTCAATTTTTTGTCCGGATTCGACATTCTGCGCTCTCTTCCAGTCTATAGGGAAATGCAGTTCCAGATATTTTTTGCGTTTGAATAGAAGCCCATAATATCTTCCCAATCCCATTTTTCAGAATACTTCCAGCCAAAAAGCCTCTCAAAAGAGTTAAGCGTAGTTAAGCCTGCTTCTATACATATTTCAAAGTCGAGATATGGCCTTTGCAAGTTTTTGAAAGAATCCATATTCTGCTTTAGCAGAAAGATTTAACCGTTTTTTGCGGCCTGCTGAGAAAATATATAAGGAGGTGATCCAGCCGCAGGTTCCCCTTCCCGGGCCTGAGACAACATGTCTCGTAGGGCTTTAAAGGTATAAGGAACCTGCTATTCTCCCTTGCACATATCCCAAGCCGCAACAGCCCTATCATGCTGTTTTTTAGCTGTCTAGGCCATACGGCTACCTTCTCGTAGAATGTCAGCAAGTATTCATATCTGCTGGCATTCTGTTTGTCGGATAGCTAGATGATACTAACCTCTGTACTTGCGTAATAAACACATACACAATATTTATCATTTCAGCATAAGCCAATCAAATTGCCCATCTCGCCATCTTACGACTTAGCCCACCTTACAAACCCGTGACTCGATCCCGGCAAGAACCGGAAGCTCGTCAAAGGTCTGCTCGGTTGGCTTGACGGGCAGTGTGTGCAAGGAGCAGGAACATATTCATCGAAGGATGGTGACCTTCGATTACTAGGGATTCCGGCTTCATGAGGGTGAGTTTGTTGGGATGCTAGTAGATACAACAACCCATTTTTTACCGCTTTTTTTAATTATTCCCACCCTCTCCAAAGTTCTAAGATGTCTTGTTACAGTATATGGCAGTCTTCTTGTTTCAAGGCAGATATCGACAGTAGACAGGCCTTCTTTCGAGTTTTGCAGAAGTTTTAATATTTCTTCTTTAATCTTTCTTTTTTTCTCTTTTTTTGAAGCTCGTTCACACAAAAGCCTAGCCCACCTGTCCTTATTGCCATCCGCCATTGGTCCAGCAAGTTCATAAATCTCCTTAAATCCATCATTTTTTAATTTGAAGTAATATTCATTCTTTTTGCCGAGTGGCATAATTTTTTCACTCGCTGCCCAATTGTGTTTTTTACATATCTCAAACAAAACTTCTAATTGCCGGATGTTCAGTTCAGATTGAGTTAATGTTGGTTTTTGAGCTCCATGGAATGCAAATTCAAACTCAATTAATGGAAGTAATATATAGCTGGCATGTTCTTTGCTTTTTAGAGCCCTCTTGTATACTGAATTATGAGGGTGCAATTCCACTCTCATAATATTAATTAGCTATTATTTTTAAATTCCACTAGCATCCTTACAACCCTCAATCCGAACTGAGCGCGCGTTTAGGGATTGGCTCCCCCTTTCGGAGTGGCAGCCCACTGTCGCGCGCATTGCATGCCGCGTGTAGCCCAGAAGGATTCAGAGCATACGGACCTGCCGTCGCCCACTCCTTACTCTGGTTTATCACCAGCGGTCCCCTATGAGTGCCGCAGCAGAGCTGCGTTGCAACATGGGGCGTGGGTCTCGTTCGTTGCCTGACTTAACAGGACGCCTTTACCGAAGCCCTTTAGGTTTTGGCTCAAAAGCCTTTTCCTAAAAGGCTTACACGGCACGAACTGACGACGGCCATGCACCACCTCTGAGCGTGTCTGGTAAGACCTTCAGCCTGACCTTCATTCTGCTCTCGCCTCTGGTAAGATGCCCGGCGTTAGATCCAATTGAACCGCAGCATTCACCCCTTGTGTGCTCCCCCGCCAATTCCCTTAAGTTTCAACCTTGCGGTCGTACTCCCCAGGCGGCCCGCTTAACGGTTTCCCTTCGGCCCTGGCAACCCCCGTAAGGATGCCAAAGCCTAGCGGGCATGGTTTACAGCCAGGACTACGCGGGTATCTAATCCGCTTTGCTCCCCTGGCTTTCGTCCCTCACCGTCGGATCCGTTCTCGTGCAGCGCCTTCGCTACTGGTGGTCCTCCACGGATTAAAGCAATGTAAGCCTCTTCTTTTGTAAATTGTTTTCTTTTTCGCAGGCGTTTTTCTTTTTTTGAAAAGAAAAAGGCCTTTTACTGCTACCCGTGGAATACCCTGCACGTCTCCCGGTCCCAAACTTGCCAGTATCCCTGGCACGCCCGACAGTCAGCTGCCGGATTTCACCAGAAACTTGGCAAGTCGGCTACGAACGCTCTAAGCCCAATAAACGTGATGACCACTCGGGGCTCAGGTATTACCGCGGCTTCCAGATCGTTTTCCGTCAACGCTTTTTCATGTTCATGACAGAAAAAGGTTGGCTGGCACCTGTATTACCCACCCCTTATTCGCCGAGTTTTTTAGGCTCAACAAAAGCCACACCCGAAGGCGTGGCACTCCGAATCCCCTCGTCACGCTTGCGCGCATTGCGAAGGTTCCGCGCCTGCTGCGTCCCGTAGGACCTGCACTATTGTCTCAGAGTGCATCTCCGGGCTCTCTCTCCCAAGACCCGTACCCGTTATCGGTTTTCCGGTAATGTACACCTATTTCCTGTTTTTGGTGAAGCGTTACTTTTTTTCGCTCATCAGGAAAAAGATTCTTTACACCGGAAACAGCCTGATAGGCCGCAGCCTCATCCTCGGATTCTGCATGGACCATTCCAGGAACCCATGAATATCGCGCGTTAGCCCCACTTTCGCGGAGCCCTTTCCTTCCAAAAGAAAGTGCTTCACCCCAAAGAAAGGTTTTTCTTTTCCCTGGGGTTTTCTTTTTTCCAAAAAGAAAAGGCCATTCGCGGGATTATGCGCGGCCCGAGGGCAGATTGGCTACGTGTTGCTGAGCCTTACGCCCCGGTTTTACCCGGGACTAGCATGGCTTAGTCGGATTCGGATAGCAGTCACCTCCGGCAGGATCAACCGGAATTATGGCGGTTTTGCTACGCTCCTTTTTTCTCTCAGCAAGTTTCCGCAAAGGCCTCATTCAAACTCAATGCGCAGGCACTAAGCTTACATAATTAAAGCTCATTCCTCGCGCTAAAAGCGTAAGGTCGCACTAATACTTAGTTTCCCCGTATTTAAATAACTTATGCGGCCTCAAAGCGTTTCCGGGTATCGATTTTGGTCTCAGCGTTCACAGAAGCAGCGCAAGGGAAGCCAGGCCGGCTATTCCTGTGACAGCCCACGCGCCCTTGCTCCATGCAAAAACCTTTCCTCCATCAAGGGGGTGTATGGGGATCATGTTGAACAGCGCGAGCCATGTGTTTATTACCGCGGAAAACCTGAAAAGCCCCATTCCCGTTGCCATGTACAGCAGGAAAAACACAGCCATCGCCGCAAGGTTGAATGCAGGACCCGCAAGACCTATCTTCCCCACGCTTTTTTTCGTGGGCCTTCTGAAAAAAGTTCCTGCAAATACGACAGCACCAGGGGCTGCGAAAAAGAATTTTCCGCCAGTCGCCGCTGCAAAAAGTATGGCCATTAATATCCCCTCTTTCCACAGCCTGAACTCCGCAAAATAGCCGAAGCGGTTGGCCATATACTTGTGCGCAAGCTCATGCCCTATGAAGCCTATGCCCACCGCGAAGAACGAAGCTACAAGAGCAGTGATTATATCCCTCGGGCCTGAGATTATATTGCTGAGAGAGAAGATAAAAACAAGCACGACAAGGGCTATCAGTATGTCCCTTATTTCCTCCCTGCTGAACCTGAATTCCCTCATGGCTCCCACCATCTTTTAAATTTCCCGCTTAAATAATGACAATGCGCCTTGCATTTGTTCTGGTGGCAGTAAACATAGCAGTGTTCATCCTCCAGCTAGCCTTTTTCCCTCTGATTGACAACCTGTTCGCGCTCACACCCTCGCAGGCGCAGGAAGGAAACTACTGGCAGTTTGTCACATACATGTTCCTCCATGCGGCAAAGAGCGATGCAGGCAGCCTAATTTTAGGCCACATATTCATCAACATGCTAGTATTGCTGATTTTCGGCCCCCTTGTGGAGGAAAGAATAGGCTATGTGTGGTTCCTCTTTGTTTACCTTGCAGCAGGCGCGTTTTCCGCTGTTTTCCACATGATGTTCACAGGCATAGGGGACAGCCAGCTTGTAGGGGCGAGCGGGGCTGTTTTTGCGATAATGACCATATATGGGTTGCTCTATCCTCGCAGCTGGATATGGATGGTCCCTGTTCCCCTGCCAGCCATTGCTGCAGTATTCGTTTTCGCAGGCCTCCAGCTCTTTTTCGGCATTTTCGGCGGAGAAGGCAACGTGGCCTATTTCGGCCATCTGGGAGGGATAATGGCAGGAGCGGTTTTTGCTGTTTACTGGAAATTCGCCAAAAGAAGGCATGATGAACAAATCTTGCGTCATCGGAATGGAAAACAGCATTAATATTGGCCCGTCCAATAATGCAATATGAAACTTCTGCTCGCAGCGCTTCTTGTGTCTGCCCTGATTTTGCTCCCGCTTTCCGCTGCGAAGGATTATAATCTAAGTGATATGCAGGAATTTAACAAAGTAAGTAAAGAAGCAATAAAAAATGCGGGCGCTTTGGCACATTATCAGCCTTTGCCTGAACCTGCATCTTCAGAGCTGATTAGCCTGAAGATGGGGGTGCCCATTTACAGACCGCCTTCACAACCTTCAGAAATTCCGGCGAACACACCTTATTGGTTTGGTTCTACGATAGGCGCAAATTTTTATGCTACGTTTGATGTGTCAACAGGCGGCAAGAATTTAATGGACAATGACACTGTCTGCAAAGGCAGTGAAATTAAACCCGAAGAGATGGGGCTAAACGGCGAATGGTTCACTAAAGGCGGGGCTGGAGACTCACCACCGATAGTTTTTGTTGACAGCATAGAAGATGTCAAAAGGAAAATAGAAGATAAAGAATACAAAACTAAGACCTATCCGGCATTCATATGCACTTTCTCGGTGGTCCTTTCTCAAGGAGAAGGCTGGAACAGGTGCCTGGCAGAAGCCTCAATGATATGCCAACCCAATTGCAGAGTTGGATATTATGGGACTAAGAAGCTGGAAAAACCGGGAGCAACATTTGCGACAGAAGCCGATAAAGAAGCAGGGTTTGGCATACTCTGCAAGCCTGAATGCATACTTTTTGTGGACAGGGAAAGCGGCAGTTATAAGCACGGTGTCCTCTCATTTACCTTGGAAAAAGCATACGGCTACATGACATTTCTGAACACGACTTTTTCAGTAAATGCCTTGAAACAGCTAACTACAGCTTCAAACACGTCACCTTCGGCCATAACAATACTCGGGAAAAGCTATTCCTACGACACAAGGAAGAGAACCGGCATTTTGCGCTATGCAATCAAGAATACAGGAATCAGCACATTCTTGATAAAAGAGGTTCAGCTGGAGGACGCAAAAACAGGAAAGGCAATACCTTATCCATCCAAGATTCTATATATGCCAAAAGCTTTGGAACCCGGGCAAGAGTCTGAAATCCTCTTTTCTATAGAGAGAACGCCACCCATCCTTTCCGGAAGGGGAGTCGAGTTCAACATCAACATTATCTACAGGAACGAGCCTGTCTCTTATACACATCTGACGCTGCCGACGATCTTACGCGTGTA
>CAYUWT010000071.1:0-5687 GCA_964448625.1 uncultured archaeon | reverse complement strand
AGGCCTGTATCTTTCAACCCTCCTCAGCGGAGCCTTGTTCATGACTATCACATTCGAGTCCACGGGGTAGTAAGCCCCGATGTAGCCCTCATTTGTTATCCCCAAATCAGCTAACCCCAGCATGAGGCCGCTCCTTTCTTTTCCAAGCACTTCCCTTACAGCTTCCTTCACGACCTCGAATATGCCCGCTATCCCTTCAGCCCTCTCAAGCTCCCCTTCAAAATATTCGGTCCGGTTTTTCATATCGTATATCCAATATATTCTCGTTCTCCTATTTAAACCTTTGCCTTTGCGAAAATTCTTTTATAAAAGGGCTACAATTACTAATGGGCTTATGAGGAGAGGCACGCAGACCCTGAAGGAAGGCTTTGCCAGCATGCAGAAAGGGGGAGTAATAATGGATGTGGTCAGCCCGGAGCAGGCCAGGATAGCCGAGAATGCAGGGGCTGTTGCTGTGATGGCTTTGCATGCTGTCCCTGCTGACATACGGCAGGAAGGCGGCGTTGCAAGGATGGCCGACCCCGCAATTATCGAGGCGATATGCAGCGCTGTGACAATACCCGTGATGGCCAAGTGCAGGATCGGCCATATGGCTGAAGCCCAGATCCTGGAATCAATAGGAGTGGACATGATAGATGAGTCCGAAGTCCTGACGCCTGCAAGCGACACGCATATCGAAAAGACAAAATTCACGATACCCTTTGTGTGCGGCGCGCGCAACCTTGGCGAGGCATTGAGGAGGATTAACGAAGGGGCTGCGATGATAAGGACAAAAGGCGAGCCAGGGACAGGGGATGTTGCGGAGGCAGTGAAGCACATGAGCATTATGAACCGCGAGATATCAGAGCTTGCCGGGAACAAGAACAACAAATCCTTTCTGAAGAAAAAAGCCGAAGAGTATCTCGTTCCTTTAGAGCTTGTTGAAAAGACTGCTTCCTTAGGGAGGCTCCCTGTTGTGAACTTCGCGGCCGGGGGCATTGCAACACCTGCTGATTCCGCTCTGATGATGCAGCTCGGCGCAGACGGCGTTTTTGTCGGCTCGGGAATTTTCAAGTCCTCCAGCCCGGAGAAATATGCGATAGCAATAGTCGAAGCTACAAAACACTATGATAAGCCTGAAAAGGTGCTTGAAGTTTCCCGGAACCTTGGAGAGGCGATGAAAGGGATTAGCGCGCAAATCCTGACAAGCGAGCAGAGGATGCAGGAACGGAGCGTATGAAAACAGGCGTTATATGCCTGCAGGGAGATGTGAGCGAGCACATTGGTATACTCGCAAAACTGAACGCAAACCCTTTTTGGGTGAGAGAGAAGAAAGATCTGCTGCAAGCAACAGCTCTGATAATCCCCGGCGGCGAGTCAACAACCATAAGCAGGCTTATGAGCGAGAGCGGGCTTTTTGAAACGGTTAAAAAGAGGGCTGAAGGAGGCATGCCTGTTTTCGGGACATGCGCAGGCTTAATCCTGCTTGCAAAGGAAGGTGATTCTCAGGTTGAGCGGACCGGGCAAAGGCTGCTCGGGCTGATGGACATGGCTGTTAACCGCAACGCTTTTGGAAGGCAGAGGGAAAGCTTTGAGGAAACCGTCTCAATCAAAGGCATAGGAAGCTTTCCGGGCGTTTTCATAAGGGCTCCGTCTATAAGGAAAGTATACGGGAAATGCTCTCCCCTCTCCCAGCTGGGGGATAAGATAATAGCAGCCATGCAGGACAATCTTCTGGCCACGGCCTTCCACCCGGAGCTGACTGGTGATGAAAGGGTGCACCGCTATTTCCTCGAGGAAATTTGTTAGGCACTTCAGACTGTTTATTAGTAAAGCATTCGAAATATTAACCAAATGGCAGATGCGAGGCTTGTGGAATACATAAGGAAAGCCCTCGAAAAGGGCTATCCTCCTGAGCAAATAAAGCAATCTCTTTTGAAGAATAGATGGCCTGAACAAGTTATAAACGAGGCCTTCCGCGAACTCTATTCTCCCCCTCAAACCGCCCAGCCAGCGCAGGAAGTGACAGAACCTGTGGAAATGGGGTTTTTCTGGAAGCTGAAGGCTGTGCTTTTCTCGCCCAATGAATTTTTCAATGAAATCAAAAATGAGCAGGGGATGATGCCCGCTTTTAAGTATTATCTCATCCTTTCTCTAATCCCGACAATATTGTCTCTGTTTGGAACAGCCTTGATTTTTCAAACCCTGTTGAGTTTGATTTCTCCTCTCCAATCCTCAGAGACGGACAGCTTTGGGACCATAGGAATTTTCCTGCCTCTGGCCGCCGTTATGAATTACATTGGTCTTATTTTCGGATTGATTATTTGGACAGGGATTCTCCATGTTTCTGTGTTTTTGACGGGAGGAAGGAAAGGCATAAAGGCGACCTTCAAAGCAGAAGTTTATGGTTCCACACCGATCCTGCTTATCGGAAGCATTGTCTCCCTTATTTTCCAGATTATAATTTCCCTGATAGGTTTCTTGTCAGGGCTGCAGTCAACAATATTTATAGCAATCATTCTCGGATTCATCAATATAGGACTAGCGGTTTTGATCGCCCTTTGGTCTCTGTATGCGATTATTGTAGGCCTGTCAAAACTGCATGAGATATCAAAAGGAAGAGCCTTGCTTGCCGCTATATTGCCTCCCATAATCCTTGTTTCAGTTGTTCTAGCTATTGTAGTGCCCTTCTATTTGGGCGCACTTAGCCCTTCCACATACTCACAAACAACGGCAACGGGCTTTTCAGGATTTAATATACCTGCAGGCGGATGGCAGCTTACCAGCGATGGAAAGCTTACCTTCCAGCTGCAGAACGGTGCGGGAGCAACCGTAAAAATAGCAAGGATAACAGCCACAATGAGGGAGACAACCCAATCCATCTCATCGCCCGGAAGAGGGCTGAGGCCCGATGAGCGTGCAGCCTTCACCATAAATGACCTTGGCAGCCTCCCGGAGGGCTCTCCATATTCCGTTTCATTGTTGATAGAGTATGACAATGTTGATACAGGTTTGACAGGCTTCAGGGAAAGCGGCACGCTGACAGGTACGGTTTCTTAAAAGCGGGTGGTAAGATTTATAAACCTGAGTTAATATCTATTAACTATGATTAATATATATAAACTCAAGTTAACAGTGTTGCAGCAGGAAATTCTGAGGTTTCTGTTTGTAAAAGCCGGCAGGTCATTCAATGCGAGGAATATAGCAGTCTCTCTCGGAGTCAGCCAGCCAGCCGTTTCAAAGGCACTACCTCTTCTTGCAAAGGAAGGATTTATCAAAATGCAGAAAGACAAAGAATCAAAGAGGCTTTCCATAGAATTGGACAGGGATGATGCGGATGTTATAGGTGTTAAAAGGGCAGACAACCTGAGGCAGATTTATGAATGCGGTCTTTACAGGCTCTTATATAATGCCTTTGCAGGCGCCACTGTAATATTGTTCGGCTCTTATGCTTTCGGGGAAGACACAAGGGAATCTGATATCGACATTGCCGTAATAGGGGCCGAAAAAAAGGCACTGGGCTTGGAAAAATATGAAAAACTGTTGGAAAGGGATATTGTGCTTAACCATTATCCTTCATTCAAATCCATAGACAAAAACCTTCTTGGCAGCATTTTAAACGGGATTGTGCTGAAAGGCTCGGTGGAGCTATGAAAGATTTCGAGGAATTTATGAGGTCAGGTATGGCAAGAAGGCAAACACCCAACAGGCACAGGGCTAGTTCCCTTTATGGTGAAGCCGCCAGGAAAAAAGAGTTTTTGTACACGGCATTAAAAAGCATACCTGAGGAAAAGATGAGCGCAAACTTTATAGTGGATGCATGTTATGATATCCTGCTTGAGCTTATAAGGGCAAACATGCATGCTGACGGGTTTAATGTGAAAAACTCCCATGAGGCAGAGGTCTCATATTCAAAAAAACTGGGGTTCAGCGAAGCAGACATGCATTTTTTGGATGAGATAAGATATTTTAGGAACGGAATAAAATATTACGGCAAAGTGCTGGACATCGGATATGCAAAGAAGGTGCTCTCCTTTGTTAAGAAGGCTTATCCCAAATTAAGCAAAATGCTTGCCGAAAAGCTCAAAGCATGATTGATTAAAAATCAAGCGCCGAGGGAGGGATTCTCAACACCTTTTTTCCGTTGACGCTTTTTATTTAGTTCATTTGGAAAAAGGGTCATTCGAACCCTCAAGCCCCGAAGGGCACTAGCTAACTAGCCAATATGAACTTGATAGCCGCATATGGTATGAACTTGAGTGCGGCAGTCAACTGGTTCCAGGCTAGCCCGCTAGCCCCACCCGACTGCAAAAAACTTCCCGCATACAAAGCTATCTTGAATGCGGGTAATTGCTTGTGGTCGGGAAGTTTGGCCGTTCCGGCACCTCGGCATTCCCAACTCTTTCTTTCCCGTTTTTATATTTGTGGGAGGCTCTTCTCAATCAAAAACTTAATAAAATGACAGCAACAGTTCAGAACACGGCAGCATGGATGATTCCCATGGCAACAAGCGCAACAAGATAGTGCAGGGAGTTGATGAGATAAAGCTTGAATGGCTTCCCTTCCCACAGGACCTGCCCCAGCATGACTGTTGCCACAAAGCCCAGCCACACCCAGAAGCCAGCTTCAGCACCTTCAGTGACACTGGCCGCCTGGGAAAACCCGACTATGTAGGCCATCACATAACTCATCACAAGAACAGCGGCAAATCCCGCGGCCATGGTCTTCCCCATACCCTTCTTTTTCTCCTTCACCTTCCCTTCTGTGAATCCCATGAGCTTCATCCAAGCCTTGCCGAAAAGCAAAGGCGAATACCAGGCCATCCCTATGGCAAAAGAAACGACAGCAGCGACCAGCACTCCTATATAACTTACCTCAATGACTGGCATTACCATATCCAATAATAACTTTCCGGCTTAAATACTTATAATGCCTCCTGAGCAATCCCTTCTTTCCCTCTTTCTCCGCTTCCTCCGCTTCGGTTTGCTCGCGTGGGGCGGGCCTGTGGCCCAAATAGACATGATAAGGCAGGAGCTTGTAGAAGAGGAGAGGTGGGTTTCGCAAAAAAAATTCAACAGGGTTCTTGCAGTATACCAGGCCATCCCCGGCCCAGAGGCGCATGAGCTGTGCGTTTACTTCGGGATGCTTGCCCGCGGAAGGCTGGGAGGCTTTCTGGCCGGCCTGGGATTCATGCTCCCCGGCCTGCTTCTCATGCTGGGCCTTTCATGGTTTTATGTGAATTCCGGCATACGCTCTCCGGCTTTCTCCGCAGCGTTTTACGGGATGGAGGCTGCGGTGGCAGCCCTTGTGATCAGGGCCTCACACAGGATAGGCTCCCGCGTTGTTTACAACCCTGCTCTCCTTTTCATAGCCCTTGTTTCCCTCGCATCCGCTTCCATAGGCGTAGGCTTCCTGCCCATATTGGGAGCGGCAGGCGTTTCCTACGCCCTCTCTGGAAAAGGAAAACACTGGCTGCTCATTATGCTCATACTACCCTCTCTCGCTTTATTGCAGCCCGCCGCGCAAATAACCCCCCATGTGCAGCCCTCCCCGGCCGGGCCCGCTTATTCCGGGCTGTTTCTTTCAGGCCTGAAAGCAGGGCTGCTGACCTTCGGCGGCGCATACGCAGCCATACCATTCCTCCAGCAGGACGCGGTGCAGGCAGGCAGGTGGATGACCAACGACCAGTTCCTTGACGGCCTTGCGCT
>CAYUWT010000070.1:0-5716 GCA_964448625.1 uncultured archaeon | reverse complement strand
AACTCAAACATAGCCCTTGTGAAGTATTGGGGCAAACGGGATGAAAGGCTTATCCTTCCCCAGAACGGCAGCATATCCATGACCACGGAAGGGATGAGCACGCATACCACTGTGGAATTTGACTCCAGATACAGGAGGGACGTAATTATACTGAACGGAAAGGAGCTGGAAGAGAGCGAGACTAAAGAGGAGATAGTCAGGCAGATGGGCAATATAAGAAATCATGCAGGCTCCAAAGAAAGGGCGAAAGTCATGAGCTTTAATAATTTTCCCACAGGCGCGGGTTTAGCATCTTCCGCAAGCGGCATTGCAGCCCTTACTGCTGCAGCCTGCGAAGCCCTTGGCTTGAGGCTTAACGGGAAGGAGCTTTCCATTCTCGCAAGGCTTGGCTCAGGCAGCGCGTGCAGGAGCATTTATGGGGGCTTTGTGGAATGGCTGCGCGGCAGCAGGGAGGATGGGAAGGACAGCTATGCGAAGCAGCTTGCTGCCGAGACCCACTGGCCTGATTTCAGGATGGTTGTGGCTGTGACAAGCAAAAGGGAAAAAAAGGTGAGGAGCCGCATGGGAATGAAGGCAAGCGTTGAGACCTCCGCTTTTTATAAGGGGTGGCTCGATTCGGTTGAAGAGGATCTGGATTCTGTGAGAAAAGGGATACTGAAAAAGGATTTCAGGGAGGTGGGGGAAACGGCGGAGCATAATTGCCTCAAAATGCATTCCATCATGCTCGCCGCAAAACCCTCCATACTCTACTGGCTCCCTTCCACTGTGGAAATAATGAGGAATGTGCATGAATGGAGGGAGAATGGTCTCGAGTGCTACTTCACAATTGATGCAGGCCCGCAGGTGAAGCTCATATGCCTTGAGAAGGATATTCCCGCCATTCAGGAAAGATTAAAATCAATAAAAGGCGTTGAGGACATGATTTTTACAAAACCGGGCCAGGGTGCCGGGGTAACGGAAGACCACCTTTTCTGATATGACAAGGGCTAGCGCTCCCGGGAAGCTTTTCATTGCAGGCGAATGGGCGGTTTTAGAGGCAGGCTGCCCGGCTATAATAGCGGCTGTAAACAGGAGGGTTTCCTGCGGGATAGCTCCTTCAGACCATTTTTCCGCCACACTCGGGGACTTCGCGATAGAGAACGCAAAAGGGACATTGGAAGACAGCTTTAAATGGAAAAATATAACACATGAAGAGGCGGAAAAGCTCAGGTTTGCAAAGGCTGCAATAGAGGCCTGCAGCTCATATATTGGGGGGCTGGAGCCGTTCAGCATCAGGACCTTCAGCGACAGGCTGGGCGCCGGGGAAGGCAAATACGGCTTCGGCTCAAGCAGCGCGGCCACTGTTGCGATAATTTCCGCTATACTTGCTTTGCATGGGAAAAAAATAAACACGCAGAAAGGCCTGGAAACCGTTTTCAAGCTCTCGTGCATCTCCCATTATCTCGCGCAGGGAAAAGCCGGTTCAGCCGCAGATATTGCGGCTGCAGTTTACGGAGGTGTTATTGTTTACAAGCGGTTTAATCCGCTTTGGCTTGAGCACAAGCTTTCAGCCGGCACTCCTGTGAAAAAAATAGCGGATAGCGGGTGGCCCTCCCTTGAGATAGAGCCCCTTAAAATTCCCCCTAACCTCAGGCTGCTTGCAGGGTGGAGCGGAAAATCTTCAGATACCCCCTCTTTGATTAAAAAAATGGAGTCCTTCAAATCTGGAAAAGAGATGGAATACAGGGAAATAGTTGAAAAGATAAGCGCTATAGTAAAAGAGGCAATTGAGGCGTGGTATTCCGAAAAATGGCATGATGTGATTGAAAGGCTGAATGAAAATCAGGCGTTGCTTGAGGAACTCTCGGAAAAAAGCGGCGCAGGAATAGTTACACCTGAACTCAACAGGCTCGCGGAGGTCGCTCAAAAGCAGCATGCTGCAGGCAAGCTTTCAGGCGCGGGAGGCGGAGATTGCGCTATTGCCCTCTGTTTCGGGGGCGGGACAGCAAGGAAAGTCAGAGAGGGATGGGAGAAAGCGGGCTTTGAGGTGCCGGATGTTGGGGTTGATGGGAGAGGGGTAATTATCGAGAAATGATTCTCAAGTAGCTAAAACAGCCTTTTTGCCCTTCACAGTGGTCTCATAGCCCTTAGTATGCAGCCGTTCAATTTCATCTGTTGAATATTGCTAAACGATTATTTTGTGCTTTATGTGTACTGTTTTCGTATCTCCCCAGAAAAAAGTATTTATGGATAGATAGAAATTATGCTTTATGCCGAGGGATCCTGTCATAGCCTCTATTGCACCAAAAGGCCCCCTTTATGTGCATGAAGCCATAGAGTACACAGTTGCAAACAGACCTGACCCCAGCTTATGGTACAGCAATCCACGTATACTGCTTTATGATGATGTGGAGGCAGAGGGAAACCAGAAAATACCTTCTCTGGAAATTATGCCTTGGGGCAGATCAGATAGCCTTCAATCAGTCATGTATAGATTCCTAGGTCCAGGAGTGCATGTGGAGGGTACGATAGAAGGGATAGAATTACTGATGAAACTTTATCCTGAGATAAGAAATTATATCAGAGTTATCCATCGAGGAACCTTCAAAATTGAACAGGGGTATTCAAAAGGGGCACCATTAGAAGCGGAGACAGCTGGCCTATCTCTGGAAAATCTCAAAAAGAATCTGCAGCCTATAGTTTCAGGCAACCCTGCTGAGATAGTATATCAAGAGCTGAAAAGAAATCCAGAATTTGTTGCAATGGGGCCGGAAAGATACCCAAGTAATGAATTTCCCTCAGTAAATTTCTGTTCTAATGATGCTCGATCTGATTCGCCATTTGAAGGTAGAAGTGTTCTAGAAACACGATTTCCTATTTCTGCCACATCAAAGAAAGCAACGCTGGGCACAGAGCTTGCTCAAAACATTTTCCTTGAAGCCGCAGCCAGACTTGGCAGGTTGCAAAGAGAATTCGATTTGAGTGGCGAATGGATAGTGAGATACGAGTTTAATGAAACCACAGGTTAAGAGTATTGGTTTTTAGGAAACAGCCAAAATCAATCAGTAGCCACTACCCGACAAACTCAACGCCAAGAATGTTCTCCACTTCCCTCCTGCGCTCAGCTGTAAAGGTTTTCTGCGGGCCGTAAATCTGGGTTGACTTCACGCCTGTTATTATGAGCAGGCTCCTTATCATATCTCCAAGCTCCTTGATAACCTGCGCGCCCCATATGATCTTCGCATCAGGGCTTATCTTCACGCTTACCGCCTCCACAATCTCCTGGCATTCCTTTATCGTTATGTCCTCCCCGCCTGAGACGTTGATAAGCGCTCCTGTAGCCCCTTCTATGTCCACATCAAGCAGCGGGTTGTTCAGGCTCTTTTCAACGGATTCGAGGGCCCTGTTTTCCGTGTCGCTCTCGCCCATGCCTATCATCGCAAGCCCTCCCGAGCCCATCACAGCCCTTATGTCAGCGAAATCCAGGTTGACAAGCCCCGGCTTCGTGATAAGCTCCGCAATCCCCTTCACCGCATTCACCAGCACCTCATCCGCGACCTTGAACGCGGTCGTTATTGTCGCATCGGGCGCAATCTCAAGTAATTTGTCATTCGGTATGACAATGAGCGTGTCCACGATGTCCTCCATGCCGGAAAGACCTTCCATCGCGTTGTTCATCCTCTGCCTCCCTTCCATTGTGAAGGGGAGCGTGACAATGCCAACTGTGAGGGCCCCGTTCTTCTTCGCAATATCCGCAATAATCGGCCCTGCCCCTGTCCCTGTCCCTCCTCCCAGCCCGCATGTTATGAAAACCAGGTCAGCGCCGTCCAGCGCATCCTTTATCTCCTTCTTGGATTCCTTCGCCGCCTCGCCCCCTATCTTCGGGTTTGCCCCTGCTCCAAGGCCATTAGTAAGCTCCTTCCCGATAAGGATCTTCCTGTCCGAATCCGTGTAAAGCAGGTCCTGCGCATCCGTGTTGAAAGCGACAGTCTCAGCGCCTACTATGCCCACAGCCATCAGCCTGGAAATAGTGTTATTGCCTGCTCCGCCTATCCCGGCGACCTTGATTTCTGCTTTGCGCGTCTCCAGAATCTTGCGCAGCTCTTCATCCTCCTGAGTTTCCTTTCTCGTCGCCTGCCTGTAGGTCAGTTCAGCCATGGTTACACATTATATGTTAGCTTTTTAAAGTTAACGCCGGAAAAAGCCAAATTAGAGACAGTTGTATATAATACTTTTTCATAAATTTTCAGGGGTGAAAAAAATTAAAAACAGGTGTTTATTATTTACCCGTTCCCTTTTTGATTACCGAGAACTCCACAACCTTCACTTCAGGGACAAGGCCTTTAATCTCCCTCTCAAAGAACTCCCTTATTTTTTTGTCGGGCTCATTTTCCATTTCAATAACAAGCCTTCCATCAGCAAGCCTGTGCTTTGCCTTTATCCTGAGATGCCGGGTAAAGGCCTCTATCTTCTCCTCCGGGAGAGTAATGAGTTTGACTATTTTGACCCAGTATATAACCTCCCTCCCCGCAAGCGGGTGGTTGAAATCTATTCTTACCCTCCCCCCGCTTACAGACTGTATTTTTGCAGCCATTCCGGCTATATCCACGAACATCCCCGGGGCAGGCTCTATGTTCTTCTCCCTGAATATTGAATAGGGAACCGTCCTTACCAGCCTCGCATCCCGTCTCCCGAAGGCCTTTTCAGGCGGAAGTGTTATTGTTGCCTCTTCCCCTTCCTTTTCCATTTTTTCAAGCGCTTCCTCCACACCTTTGACTACCATCCCCTTGCCTATTACTATGAGGACGGGCTTGTATTCATTTCCTTCGCTGTAGGCCCCTCCTTCCCTCGCAGTCTTCTCCACAGTCGTGTCAAATATATCGTGGCTGGACACAACCCTTCCTGCATAGTCAGCAAGCAGGAAATCCCCCTTTTTCATATAGCCTCATTTAAAGGAAGCTCCCTTTAAATAATATTATGAGGTCTGCCTTCACCTTCCCGCACATTAATGTGCGGGTAATTGCCTGCCCGCTCGCTTTTATTTTCCTTTTATCCGCTGCAGGGGTTTATGCGCAAACCCTCGATGTGACCCTGAAGATTGATGATAATTCCAACACGGTCTATATCCCAGCTTCCGGCGCAGGCTCCATCCCGGCTTCAACCCTCACAGAACAAACATATACAGCACCTTCCAGCTTTTACCTTGCAAGCATAGGTTCAGAGTATCTACTTGCTATTGTGAACTACGCAGGCAAGCCTTTTTCCCTTTCAGCAAAAAAGGCAGGAGGCTCTCATTACCTCACGGTTTCCCAGGCTCTTGAAGGCTCCAACACCTTCCTCGTTTTCTCAAAGGGGAACCAGAACACGATAGAAAACAGGCTACCCCTGCTTAAGGAAGGCAGCTTCCTTGAATATGCAACGCCAACCTTCGGCTTCGGCCTTTCCAATACGCAGCTGATTAAAATGGCCCTTTCCTACACCAGCATAGATATTGAGGGGCTGGACATACTCTCCTCAGGCCTGCACAGCTTAGTAATAGAGAAGAAAGGCACAGAGGGAGGAAAACCAGTTGTCGATGTAAGAAGGGGATAGAAGAGCCTTTCAACCCAAACATTGCGCAACAGAGGTAGTTGTGCGACATTTGGCGGCGGCTTGATAGTTTATAAACTTTACTACTATTCAGGCTTCATCCCTAAATTCCCACAGTATGCTTATTTTACCTGACCCAACACATTAA
>CAYUWT010000069.1:0-5777 GCA_964448625.1 uncultured archaeon | reverse complement strand
ACATAAAGATTTTCAGTATCATACTCACGGCGGAGGAGATACAGAAGGAATATTCGAAGGGTGTGTAATATGAAAAGAATGAAAAAATCGGTTATAGTTACAACATGGATAATAATTTTGGCAGCTGTGCTAATCCCCTCCTCTGCCGCCGCGGCCAGCATAATTGTTGCAAATCCGAATGTAATCAATGCAACCGAGATACAGGCTTTTGACGCTTTACTGAGGGGTGGTGATACAAGCGAAGCTGCATACAATATCACCAACAAGCAGAACCAGATAGCGCCCATCCTGATACAGCTCTTCATAAACAGCACGGAAAACATCAGCCCCGAAGAGTTCAGCCTACTTGCAGCAATCAATGATTTTGCGCTCTCCTGCGCACAGCTGTTCCCGGCTTTCTGGAACTGCACAGATAATGGTGATTTCTATAAAGTCGGGAGCGAAGCCAACGAAACGCTGATACTTGCCCTTTCCCTCAACCTTGCTGCATCCCCCGCAGAGATAAATTACACAGTCCTTATTGAAGGGCCTCCGGATATGCAACCTCCCTTTATACAGCTGATCGCCCCGCCCAACGGAAGCCGCATCAATACAGGCACCATAATCAACTTCTCTGTTACGGATGACATAAAGGTTGATGCTATATGGTTTTCGAGGACTGTCCAAGATGATTTCAATGACGGCAATGATGACGGATGGGCTGTTGTTTCGGGGAACTGGAGTGTTGTTAATGGGGAATACAGGGGGAATCTGAGCGGCGAAACTATATGGGGGGATGGCAACTGGATGGACTATTTCATTGAGGGTGACGTGAGACCGATAGATGCAGGGAAGGATGGAATTCTGAGAGCAAGATATAATGACACCAGCAACCAATATTATGCAGGGATAGGGAGCTGGGGGCACAAGTATGCGATAGGAAAGATAGTGAACGGGACAAATTCAAAAATAGCAGGGACAGGCTCAGCATCTGAAATAAACTTCAACCAGACATACAGGTTAAGGTTCCTGCTGAACGGCTCATATCTTGCATTGTTTGACAATGGCACGCTTGTTCTTTCTGCAACAGATACAAGTCTGATTAGGGGAAAGGCAGGGCTTGGCGTGGCAAACACGCATGCAGCTTTCGATAACATAATAATCCATGTAAAGAATGAAACAATATTCAACACAACTATACCTGCCCCTGAGATACACCACATCTTCACCGACGGCTGGCCGGAAGGCTACACAACCATAAGGATTTATGCAAATGACACATCAGGCAATGAGAATTCCTCCTCATTTGTTTTCATATTCGACGACACAAAACCGTCTGTCAAATCGCTGGGCATAACGCCCTCCAAAACATTCAACCCGACCTATGTGAAAGCAGGCTTAAAGACGGTTCTCATTGAATTCTCCGAACGCATGGATACCTCCATCCAGCCCGCTGTAAGGTTCGGGACAGTGCCCAATTTCACCGCACGCGCGGTGATAGGAGGGTGGAGGAACTCAACAACATGGAGTGGAATATTCTTTGTGAGCCAGTTGACCGGTAAGGGGAACAACACATTCAGCATAAGGTCTGCCAGAGATTTAACAAAAAATATCATGGAAATGGATGTTTCTCACTCCTTCATTATAGATACTGCTCCGCCTCGCGTTTCTTCCTTATCACTTTCCCAGTCCCCCATAAAAGGTACAAATGTCAATTTCACAGCTGGATTCAACGAGCCCATGGACACCTCAATAAATCCGAATGTTGCCTTTGCAAGGGATACGTTCTTCTTCTTGACCTCGCCGAAAACCACAGTGTCTCCCATAGGCTGGCTGAACTCTACAACATGGAGAGGAAATTTCACATTCAACAGCTCCTTTGGGGATGGAAGATACAGGATACTGGTGGAGGGAGGCGAGGACTTGGCAGGAAATTCCATAGCGAGAAACACCTCCTCAACATTCGAAATAGACAGGACTATGCCAGCTGGGAGGAACCCGCAGGCGGCTGATATTTATGCCACTGACAATGAAACCATTGTGATTGAAGTACTTGATCCGGGGAGCACCGGTATAGCGGCCGTTATGGCTGTGGTAAACGGTACAGCAAACGGGACAACGAACTTTTCCATGTTCTTGGGCTACAGGAAAACAGCCCCGTCATTTTTCAGTTTCTTCTTCTCTCCTTCTCAGAATACCAACGTTCCTGCTGTCTATTTTGTGAACATATCCAATGAAACCCTCCTTCCCGGCAATCACACGGTGAGATTTTATATATTTGACAACGCGGGCAATCTTAACAACACAATTTCAAAAAGCTTTTTCGTAAACTCAAGCGTCAACAAGAGCTATGGGGGAAAAATAGCATACTTGTGCAGAACCAGCGCCTGCAGTTTTGGAACCGAAGGAAAGATTATAAGCTGGCTGAGAAACGAGAGCTGGAATGTCACAGGAAAAGCCTATAATCAGTGGACTTCAGCCGAGCTGGACAGCTATGACGTGATGGCCTGCTCTGACCAGTTTGCAGCCTGCAATATACGTCCCGGCTCTCCTGCCTACAACAAACACAGATTTGAAGGCAAACCATTTATAGAGTTTGCGGATACCAGCACGACCAGGGCAGGGTTCAATTTCGGCTATGTTTCGCGCATATTCGGGAGCAGCATTACTGGGACAAGCCTTTTCATAACCGGGTCGGACCAGATAACAGCAGGCCATTTCATGGGCATTGGCATATTTTCCTCTCCGAAAAGGGTTTCTTTCATGCCTGACACTACGTTGAACGGAAATGCCACTGACCTGGCTGATTTTGGAAATGACAGGGGCAACTCGGCCATTTTCAAGGTGGACAACAATGCAATGCAGGGGAGATATGTATGGATTGGGTGGTTCCAGGGATTTTCGTTCTTCGGGAGGTTTTACGGCACAGAACCCAACGACCTTACGCTTCTGGGTAAAAGGATTTTGAAGAGGGCAGTAAGCTGGGCGCAATGCGGGAACTCTCTTGGCTGCGTGTAGCAACGGGAGTTATGTTTTGTTTACGGAAACTATACTAAAAGGTATTTAAACACCTACAAAAAATAATTAATTGCATATTTTTTCCACTACAAGAGTATTGGTTTATGGCAGCCAAAACCCTCCAAAAGCTCAAAAGCGGCACAATAGTGCTCCCCGTGCGCATTACGCGCGAGCAGGACTTTTACCTCCGCGGGTTTGTGCAGAAAGGCATGTTCTCCAGCAGGCAGGAGGCGATACGGTTTTTCATTTCCGAGAAGATGATAAGAACTGCCCGCATAGAGCAATTCCCCGAACTTTAAAGTTCGGGTAGTTATAGTCCATAGCCACGAAAGCTGAACAACTAGGCTTTGATTTCCACATCATGGCTGCTGTTCCTCTTACGCGTTATGATGGCAAGCGAAACGCTGAAACTGCCGCCTTTCAGGAGATTATCGTTCAAGTTTAGCCGTTAGTTACTATAACTTGAATGCGGGAAATTGGGAGAGGGAGAGCAGGGAGGCTTAACCTGAGACAGATTTTTCCAGGTCCCTGAGGTCAAAGCAATAAACCCTTTTCCCCTCGAACTCCGAAACTCTTTTTGAGAAGCTCTTTGCAAAAACAGCATAGCTTTCCTTTCTTTTATTCAGGTTCCAGTCAACAAATCTTGTTTTTTCAGCAAGCTCTTTTGCAATTTTTTCAGAATTAACCTTATTTTGCCATTTACACTCCCCAAAAAGGATTTCTTTTGCATTTTCATTTAAAGCTACAATATCTATCTCCTTGTCTTTATGCCACCATCTGCCGATTTTTTCAAATTTTGGGCCAAAAATTTCTTGAAATATATCAGTTCTTATTAGCATCTCAAACCTCTTTCCTAGGTAACGGTTCAAATCATGCTCGTTGGCAGAATAGCTCTTTTTCTCTATGCTATTCCTGTTCAAATAAACAAAATTGAACCAGAAATCGAAAAAGTTGTCTTCAATTAAATAAATACCGCCTTTTCTGTCGCCAACAACAGAAATTTCCTTTTTTATAAATCCATGCCTTATGAGATTCTCAAGATAGGGATATATTTCCCTTGAATCAATTCCGACAAAGTTTGCTATCTCTGTTGCTTTGGTGTTCCCAAGGGCTATGGCAGTTATGATGGAAAAATACGTCTTTATCTCCTTAAATTCCTGGGAAAGCAGATAATACGGCTCCCTATAGAAATATCCGCTTTTTTTGAAAAATTCATTTTCTACAAAGCTTCTGAAATTATCAGATTCAGAGGCCTTGATAAGGTATTCAGGTATACCTCCAATGCACATGATTGTTTTGAGCTTTTCTTCAAAGCTTGTTTCAAGAAACATCGCCGCATGCCTTGCCGGCAGCTGGCCAAGCAAGATATCCCTCGTTCTTCTGCCATATAAAGGTGAGGAAGAAGACAAAATGCTTTCTTCCATAAGGCCAAATATGGAGCCTGAAACCACAAAAAATGCATTGGTGCGGGAAAGGAAAAGATCCCAGAACTTTTGCAGGGAGCTCGTTATTGAATCATCAACCTTTATAAAATAGGAAAATTCGTCCAGTATTATGTAAAATCTCTCTTTTTCAGGGATTATTTTTTTAAGATATTCGAAAAAGTTGCTCCAGTCTCTAATTTCTGTATTTCTCAAGAAGCTGTCATTGAAGAAATCTGCAAATGCATTTTTTAAATCCCTGATATGTATCTGCCTGCTTGTATCTTCTCCGATAAAATAGATGCCTTTCTTATCAGCCGCAAATTCCATCAAAAGCCTTGTTTTGCCTATTCTTCTTCTTCCATAGACCACTATAAATCCTGCTTTTTTCTTCTTCCATTCTTCTTCGAGAAGCCCTATTTCATCTCCCCTGTCTATAAACCTAACCATAATTAGTACTAATTCAAATTAGTATATAAAGCTTACAGTTCCATCACCCTTTCCAAATCCTTCAAATCAAAGCAGTAAATCTTTCTGCCTTCAAAATTCTCAAGCCTTTTTGAGAAGCTCTTTGCAAAAACAGCATAGCTTTCCTTTCTTTTATTCAGGTTCCAGTCAACAAATCTTGTTTTTTCAGCAAGCTCTTTTGCAATTTTTTCAGAATTAACCTTATTTTGCCATTTACACTCCCCAAAAAGGATTTCTTTCCTTTCCTCGCTCAGGGCAACTATATCTATCTCAGCAGGGATTCTTCTCCCGTTTTCATCCCTCATGCTCCCAATCCATCTTTTTCCGGCATAAAATTCCTTGAAAAAGGAATGGACTTCATTTCTGCAGAAATTTTCAAACTGTGCGCCAAAAAAAACATTTATATTTTCAGAAATCTTTTTAATAAGCGTTGAATAATCCTCAGATTCCAAAAGCGAGCTGTTCTTGTAGATGTATCTGAACCAAAATGCTGTAAAGCTGTCAGCAAGCGAATAGATGTTCTTTTTAGTCCTTGCATTGTTCTCCAATGAATAGCTTTCCCTCTTAACCAAGCTGAAAATATCCATCAGCTCGTACAAAAACTTATGAAGGTTCTTGATCTCGATTCCTGAATAATTTGATATTTCAGTAATTTTGGAATTTCCCATGGCTATGGCCTCCAGTATTGAGAAGTAGGTTTTGTAGTCTTTTCCAAATTCCTCGATCAGGTTGTTTTTTATTTCGTCTTTCAGTATTGCCTGGGGCGAAACCAGGGAGGCTTCTATAAACCGCCTCAGTTCCCTTATATTGTAGATTTTAATAAGCTCATAATATTTTGGCACCCCGCTTAAAATGAAGTAAAATTGCAGCTGCTCCTCTATATTCCTTACA
>CAYUWT010000068.1:0-5829 GCA_964448625.1 uncultured archaeon | reverse complement strand
AGGGTGCATGACATGAACGAGGAGGGCACTGACTGCGGCGGCGTATGCGCTAAAGCCTGCAAACCGGAGGAGAACATCGCTAACCAGCAGGCCACAAACACCGCAATAGCAGCCGCAGGCATCATAATCATAGTGCTGACGGCAGCCCTTGCAATAGCGGGTAAGGTCTGATTCAAAGAGACCCGGGGTTTTGGGTTTTTCGCTCGCTTCATTCTGCGCGGCACTGCTGCATGCAAAAACTGCATGGTCCCAAACGCTTCCAGACAACGCAGCTCTACACCCACCTCTCCACAGCTTCCATTAAACGCATCCAGAGCCCATTAGACACAATCCACAACCTAAAACCGCCACCATTCACCAACCAGCCCCAAACCTCTCATAAAGGTAGTTGTGCGAAATTGAATTTTCACTAGAAAAGAAGCAATATTTTTCAACGTGGTGTGTAGAAGATTATCAATGCGCCTATCAGAGTAACTAATGCTCCAATAATTTCATATCTGTCTGGGCTTTTCTTATCCACAATAGACCCCCAGATAATTGATGAGACTATGAAAATCCCTCCATATGCCGCATACACTCTACCAAAATGAGCTGGTTGTAGTGTTGGAATTATTCCATATACAAAAAGAACTAATCCTCCAACCAATCCATAGAGCCATGTTCTTTTTTCCCTTAGCCATCGCCAAACTAAATACCCACCGCCTATTTCGACTAATGCGGCTGCAAAAAATAATGCCAATGTTGTAATGATTAGTGCTGATGTCATATTGATTCCCCCTTTCTAGGCCAATAGAATATTATCCCAACACCAATAAGTGCAATGATGCCACCAATGATGTCAAATCGATCTGACGCAATTCCTTCAAAAACCCAACCCCACAACAGTGCCATAACAATAAACACTCCCCCATAAGCAGCATAGATTCGATGAAAGTGTGATGGCTGAAACGTTGGAACAATCCCATATAAGAACAATACAAAACCACCGACAACACCAATCAACCAACTATAACTTTCTCTCAACCATAGCCATACTAAATATCCCCCGCCTATTTCGAAAAGTCCAGCCGAGAAAAAGAAGAATATGGTTGTCACAATCTTTTTTGTTTTAGGACGCATTGATAATTTTAATATTTCTTCTTATATAAAACATTTCATTTGATGAATGTGAAAACTCAACTTCTCCGTTCGCTTCGTTCACTCCGACCACGCTGCGTTCTCGCTATCACTCGGGTCGGCTAACAGGCATTTTACGAAAAATCACTCGGCTCGTGATTTCCCCAAATTTTGCCTCCTTCGTCGGCAAAACTTCGTAAAATCGCATACGTTAGCAGAAATCGACGGCGGCTTGAAAATATATAATCCACGTAATTCAATTATCTTAATATGTTCAAAAAATATGGTTTCATTGGTATTTTATTAGTAGTATTTGTTGAAATAAATTTCTTTTTAAAAATTCAACCTTTTGCAAACTGGTATTTTCCAATCGTTTGGTTTGGGTATATATTAGCAATTGATGCATTGGTTTTTAAGCTTAGAAAAAATTCTTTGATAAGCAATAGGCATTACCAGTTTTTAGGGATGATCATAATTTCTATGTTGTTTTGGTGGATTTTTGAATTTATCAATATCCCGCTTCAGAACTGGAGTTATCTAGGTCTTGAAGGCCTTGGTGTTTGGAAAGATTTATTCGGTTCTATATCATTTGCAACTGTATTACCTGCATTTTTTGAAACAGTTGAGTTGATAAGATCCATTAACATTTTTGATAAAATAAGATTGCATAAAAGCCATAAGATCACAAAAAGATTTTTGCATTTTATGATATTACTTGGTGCTATTTGTTTTGTTGCTCCTCTGTTTTTACCAAAATTTGCATTTCCACTAGTTTGGTTAAGTTTCTTTTTTATTTTGGATCCAATAAACTATCTGCATAAGCAACCAAGTATTGTTGGTCACTTGAAAGACAGGAACTTGACAATTCCATTGTCTTTGTTGCTTGCTGGCATTATTCTTGGTTTTTTATGGGAATTTTGGAATTATTGGGCAATACCTAAATGGACTTATGACATTCCATTTATAGGATTTTTCAAGATCTTTGAAATGCCCATCTTAGGGTATTTAGGGTACTTTCCCTTTTCATTTGAATTGTACGCTATGTACTGGTTTGTCAGAAGTTTATTTCTTCATAAGGAGCATTTATTATCCGGCTAACTCGCCGCTGCCGGCTCCTCCGAAACCTCCGGTTTCTCAGTCGCTCCAAGTATTCGCGAGGACTTAACAGCGCTTATACGGTTCCGCGTTCGCTCTGCGGCTCGGCTCCACTCCAATTTTTCCTACGGAAAAACTCGTATAAACGCATATGTTATCTGTAATCCCAGAGGCCGCCATTCGGTTACCGGCCTGAAAGCAATCTCTCTGCATTCTTGTACGCGAATTTTTCCTGCACTGCCGGATCAAGCTGGCCGATGAAAGCTCTCGCAAGTTTCACCTGCATCTGCCCTACATCGAGATCATAATTCCAAACAGCATCACCGCGATCAATGCCCCAGATAAATTGGTCCGGATGCCGCTTGATAACGGACTTCCAGTCATCTAGGGCATAACGGAGCACTATATTAAAATCTGCCTCCATTTTTTCCAGGTATGCTGCCTTGCTCTCACCCACAAACAAATGGAAAAGATCCTGGTCATGGCCCCAGAAAGCATCCACGCCATAGTATGCATTCGGATGCTTGCTGAGTATATCTTCAACCTCGTTTGCTGAGAGCTGGTCCCCGTGCCATATGAAATTGATATCGGGATTCTGCCCGAGTATTTTTTCGAAGTTATCCTTATGGCCTTCACCGAGATGGAAATAGACAACCAGATTATTCTGTCTTGCAATGGGATAAATTTCAATGAGCCTGGGTGCATCGGGCGGAAGTTCGGGAGAGCCGCCGTTTTCGCGTGCGTAAAGGCCGATCTCGCCGTAGCCTTTGAACAATCCGGGATACGGGCTGAGCATTTCTCGCAGGGCTTCCGCATTCACTGTGGGAAATCCGTCCGGCTCATCATCGTTGCCGGAAGACATAATGAACGGAGTAAATTGCTCAGGGTATTCGCTCATTGTCCTGTTCCAAATTTCCAGCAATTGCTCAGGCATTTCTTCGTATACCGGAAAGAAGGCGAAGTCTTTGCGCGTTCCTTCCAGTTTAATGGTGCAGGCAATATCACTTACTTTCACGTTCCAGCCCAGCAGCGCCTGCGGGCCCCCAAATCTCCCCTCCGGCGCCTGATCCTTCGGCAAATCATCCCCTTCCGGCGGCCAGTCTGGAATTGCAGGAATATGCAGGTGTGTATCGGTCAACGGGCCCTGGTAATATGACTGGGGATATTCCGGTTTTGGCGCATCAGGGCATGGTGCAGGCGCCATGGCGGCTTCAACACGGTTGCGCCACACCTGCTCCTCTGCTGAAAATTCTTCAGCAGGAGGCCCTTCGGGGACATTTTCCGCTGCGGGAATACTCCCTGAATTGTCAAAAAACTGCTTCATCTGTTCCCCCAGCATTCGCATTCCCCGTTCATTGAGATGGCACCTGTCTTCCTCTTCCGTTGTGATTTCAGCAAGGCTTAAAGGGCCAAGAACCGGCCCTGCAGCTATATCTTCATTTCTGGAATCAATTTCCTGTGCCAATGACTTCGCTCTTTCTATCCCCTCTACACCGGTTATCTCGCAGACGTTCTCGGTGTATTCTGCAAGCGGGGATACATATATGGTAACATTGGGTATTCTTTTTCTCACTGCTTCAATAATGGGAACGGTATCATCATAGGTCATATCTGCTTCGTCCTGGCGGATGCACAGCTGCCACCATATTTTGGTTGTTTTCGGACTGCCTTTTAAATATTCATCAAAAGCATCCCAGAATTTATTTCCATCCTCCACCCAATCAGCAACAGCGCCTCCGTCGTAGTCATGTAATCTGCGTCCGTTAACTGCCCATATATTCGCACCACTAACCATATGATAGCCCCATACGGTTTGCTTCGTGTTTGAACAGCCGATGTATCCTATGGAAGCCTGTTGTGAACTGTCTGACGGCTGGGATGTTTCATTAGCAGTATCAGGCTCCTCAGAGACCTGCACAATATACCCGGCCGCTATTAAGATGAGAGCCGATAATACAAGCAGCGTCCTAAATCTCTTTTCCATGTTAATTGGTTAAATTAATTTTTTCAGCTTTCAGCGGTTATCTCCTCCTCCACCTCACCTTCCCTCCCGTATCCTCAATAATTATCCCCTGCGCTGCAATCTCAGCCCTTATCCTGTCCGCCTCTTTGTAGTTTTTCTCTCTTCTGTGCCTTTCCCTGAGGGCTATCCTTTCCGCCAGCCATTCAGGGGCTTGCTCAGCTGAATGCCACTCCTCAGCCTCCCCAAGCTTTAAGCCCAGAACCCTGTCAAAATCAAGCATGGCCTTTTCTACAATATGCGCGGATTTTTTGTCCAGCCTGCCCTGGGATATAAGCCTGTTAACCTCCCCCGCAAACCCGGATATTGCCGCAAGGGCTTCCGCTATGTTCAGGTCATCATCCATCGCATCCTCAAAGCCTTTCTTCGCCTTCTCAACCAGCCTGCCTGCGCGTTCAAAAATCTCTTTCGAATCCGCCTGCTTCACGTTCCTTATAATCTCCCTCAGCCTGTTCAGGCTCTCCCCGGCCTGTATAACACCATCCCTGCTGAAATCGAGCTGCGCGCGGTAATGGGTTGAAAGAAGCGCGAGCCTTATTGCCATGGGGTCATGCTCACGCAGGTCGCGCAGCGCGTAGAAATTACCCAGGCTCTTGCTCATCTTCCTGCCTTCGACTATGAGGTGGCTGTTGTGGACCCAGTATTTCACAAACGGTTTTCCAGTAACACCCTCCGACTGCGCAATCTCGTTCTGGTGGTGCGGGAACACAAGGTCTATGCCTCCCGCATGGATATCAAATAATCGGCCCAGATATTTCATTGACATGGCTGAGCACTCTATGTGCCATCCCGGTCTCCCTTTTCCAATAGGGGTTTCCCAGAAAACCTCCCCATCCTCCTCATCCCATGCCTTCCACAGCGCAAAATCCGATATGCTCTCCTTGGTATACGTGTCATGCTTCACTCTCGCTCCCGGCTTCAAATCCCCCTTCCTTATCCCCGCGAGCTTCCCGTAGGGCCTGAATTTTGAGATTGAATAGTATATTGAGCCGTCTTCTCCTCTATATGCCACCCCCTTCTTCATCAATGCCTGTATGAGCTCCACCATCTCTTTTATGTGCTCTGTCGCTTTGGGATACACGTCTGCGGGCATTATATTCAGCCTCTGAAGGTCCTCGAAAAAGGCCTTCGTGTACAGCAGTGTGTATTCCCCGAGACTTATCCCCCTTTCCCTCGCACCCTTAATGGTCTTGTCATCCACGTCAGTAAGGTTCATCACATGCTTCACTTTATACCCTTTGTACAGCAGATACCTCTTGAGCAAATCCTGCGAAACATATGCGCGGAAATTGCCTATGTGCGCATAGTCGTATACAGTGGGCCCGCATGTGTAATAGCCAACCATATCTGCTGCTGGCCTGAAAACCTCCTTTTTCCTCGTGAGGGTGTTGTAGATTCTTAAAGCCATAATGCACCATGCTGCAATTAAAAGATTCTGCAGGGTTGGCTATAAATACAGCTCCCTTGCGGCAAGGAGAGTGATGCGATTCATTTATTTCCCGCACATTAATGTGCGGGTAGTTACATACCGCCTTTATAATAGCTGTAGAGTGCAAAGACATTTGTCATAAAATAGTGCAAAGACTTATGTCAGCTTT
>CAYUWT010000067.1:0-5832 GCA_964448625.1 uncultured archaeon | reverse complement strand
TTCTTCCTTCTCCCTGTCCTTCTCGGGGAAATAGAGCCCACCTTCTTGCCGGGGGGCATGTGCCTGCTTACGGATTTGGACTGGCCGGGGCCGGATTTCCCGCCAAACGGGTGGTCAACAGCATTCATAGCCACTGCAACGCTCCTCGGATAATGCTTCCCTCTGGCGGCTTTTTTGTAGAACGCATTGCCTGCCTTGAGCAAAGGCTTTTCCTTCATTCCATCTCCAGCAGGCCTGCCTACAACAGCAAAGCACTCTAAGCTGAAACGCTTCTCCTTCCTCGAGGGCATGGTAACGACTGCGTAGCGTGATTCTTTGGAGAGCAGGACGGCAGAGCAGCCGGCTGAAAGGCAGAACTTGGGGCCGGAATTCGGGTAAGCCTCTATGCCGAAGATAAGGCTGCCCGGCGGGGTTTTTGAAAGCGGCATTAAGACCGCATTAATGCTGTCATTAACCTTTATACCCTCCGGTGCTATTATGTAGCCAGTTGAGTTGTCGGCATACCTCACCTTAGCTACAGGAGCGGTGCGCATCTGGTCATGTATGATATCAACCACAACGCCTTCCTTGCGCGGATAGGCAAGCCTGTAGATTTTCCTCGGGGGAACCCTGTAATTGAGCCCGCCCCTTCCCCTTGCCTGCTGGATTAAGCTTTTTCCCATGCAAACCTTTTCCTATGTTGCATCCCGCATACAGGCCTAATTTTGTATGCGGGTAGTTTAAATCATCCCGAGCCTTGTTGCAATCTCTCCTGCATTGTTCTCGGGAGACAGCGTCACATAGGCCTTCTTTTCCCCATTCCTTGTTATCTCAATGTTCACGCCAGTGACGGTGACATTGAAGCCGTGCTCAACGGCTTCCTTCACTCTGAGCTTTGTGGCCTTTCTGTCAACTATGAATATGAGCCTGTTCATTCCTTCTATCATGTTCATCGATTTTTCTGTCAGGTGGGGATATTTCAGCACCTCCCACGGATCAAACTCCGTGGCAGGGGAAACCGGAACTGCTGCTTGTGATTTACCCGCAGCCTTTTCAGGCTCATTAACTACCCGAACCTTAAGGTTCGGGAAATCTAATTTTCCCTTCGTTTCTGCAGCTGGTTCCTTCTTTCCGGCCATAATATACCATTACTAATATTAACTGAACATTTATTGTTTTATTTCCTTCTGCTTTGCCTTTGAGGCTTTTTCAGCCTTTTCCGCTTTACCTCCAAAATAAAACTTCTCTGTCTCCTTTATTGCGCTCTCGCTCCACACGACAAGCCTGCCCGGGTGTGTGCCCGGGGCAAGCTGCTCTATTTTTATCGTTTTGGGTGTCGCAATTTCCAGCCCCGGTATGTTGCCTGCGGCCCTCTCAAGTTTTTCCTGCCTGGAAATCACGAGCAATATCCCTTTCTTCCTTTTATGCTTTCTTCCCCTTTTAGCGCTGCTTGCCCTGATCGCCTTGCTGGAAACCCTCTCGAGCTCTTTTTCAAGCCCCATGGAAACAAGCATGCCAATAAGCTCTTTTGGCTTTGAAATATTCTCAACTTCATCGGAAACGACAATTGGCAGGCTTTTCGCACCGTCTATAATATGGCCCCGCCCTCTTACGAGTTCCGGCAAAGAGGTTGCAGCCAGCGCTGAAAGGAAAGCAAGCCTGAACTCCTTTTTGTTTATCTTGCGCCTGTATATCTTTTCCGGTTTTGGCGGGTGGGCTTCCCTGCCTTTTGTAGCCTGCGGGACGCGCCTTGCTGTGAAGAAAAGGTGGCCTGTGTTGCCATGCAGCCTTGGCAGGCGGGCCATCTCGCGGTTCATCATGCTCATGTATATGCTCCTCTCCCCATGGTAATGCGCTGAGGTGCGCAGCCCTGCAAGCGTATCTGTCCCGTAAGGCTGGCGCTTCCTGGACTGGACGGAAAGGATTGCGCGGGTGATCACATCAGGCCTCACAGGCGTGGAAAAGGCCTTCTCAAGAGCAACAGAGCCTTTCTGCGAACCATCGGGGCCGTAAACAGGGATTTTCATAGGAGTTAATTGTGGAACTCTCATTAATAAAGGTTTGGAAACAGGGAAAATTACAAAAATAAAATGAAAAGAAAACAGGCAGCACGCATTGTTTTATCGCTTTCTCTTCTTTTTTCCAGCCACAGAAGCCACCTCCCCGCCAAGCAGCAGCGCCTTATGCATCTTGTTTATTATTTAGGCGCAGCCAGCTTAAATAACTGATTTCGCTTCTCATGCTATCGGTTTATATGAAACCGCAATATGGCCGGTTGATTGCATTGTCCTTTCAAAAACGGTATGCTTTGCCACGACCAAATTCCGCATATTCTGTGCTATTTAAATATGCAACAGCTTAAACAAATACTATGTCTGAGGAACCCAAGCCGGCGAAGATAAGCAGGAAAGAAAGACCTGTCCAGCCGGAGCGCGGCCCACCAAAGCAGCAGAAAGCGGCGCAGATTATAAGGTTTGTTGAGACTAACGTGGATGCGACCGGGACGGCGCTGAACGGAATCAGAAATGTAAGGGGCATAGGGCATGTGATGGCCAACGCCATTGTCAATAAAATGGGGCTCAGGGGGAAAAGGCTGAACGAGCTTAGCGAAGCAGAGCTTGCAAGTCTCGAGCAGGCTGTCTACAATCCGGCAGGCATAGGCATACCCATATGGATGCTCAACAGGAGAAAGGACTGGTACGACGGCGCTGACAGGCATTTTGTCGCCTCAAAACTGGAGCTTTCTGTCAAAACAGACATCAACCTGATGAAGAAGATGAGGACGCACAAGGGCATAAGGCATGGCCTTGGGCTGCCTGTGAGGGGCCAGAGAACCAGGAGCAGCTTCCGCAAGGGCACTATTGTAGGCGTGACAAGGAAAAAAGCTGAACCCGGAAAAGCTGCCCCTGAAAAGGAAAAGGGTGAAAAGCAATGAGAAGGCTTCCCAGCAAATTCAGGAGACCAAGGGTAAGGTTCAGCGCCCAGAGGATAACGGAAGAAAGAGCTGTTCTGGAGGAATATGGGCTCAGACGCAAGAGGGAGCTGTGGAGGACTGAGGCTATCATGAGGAACATGAGACAACGGGCGCGCAGGCTCATTGCCGCAAAGGATGCCGAGGGGGAGAAAACGCTGCTCAGGAAGCTGGCAAAGCTCGGCCTGCTGAAAGGAAACGCGACTCTAGATGATGTGCTTGCCCTGGCAAGAAAGGATCTGCTTGAGAGACGCCTGCAGACAATGGTTCTCAGGCGCGGTTTTGCAAAGACACCCATGGAAGCCAGGCAGTTCATAGTCCACGGGCATATTTATGTCCGCGGCCGCAGATTATCCTATCCATCTTATATTGTCCCTGCCGATGAAGAGAATCTCATAGAGTTCAGGCTTGCAAGGAAGGAGACAAAGCATGGCAGAGAAAAAGAAGAAGCAAAAGGAAACCAAGGCCAAGAAAGAGAAGGCGCAGGTGGTGGAGAAGCACGCGAAACCGGCGAAGGAAGAGCTGAAAGAGCAGCCGCAGCAGGCTGAAGAAAAAAGCGGGGCTGCCGTCGTGAAACCTGCTGAACCCAGGCAGCAGCTGCGCTGGGGTTTGGCGTACATTTTCTCCAGCGAGAACAACACAATAATCCATATCACCGATCTGACAGGCGGGGAAACAATTTCGCGGTATTCAGGTGGCATGATGACAGACAGGGACAAGGATGCAGGCACACCATATCCTGCCATGCTTGCTGCCAGAAAGGCCGCTGACGAGGCCATTGCAAAGGGGATACAGGGCGTGCACCTGAAGGTGAGGGCTCCTGGAGGGCTGAAAAAGCGCTCCCCGGGCCAGGGAGCCCAGCCGGCTATAAGGGCCCTTGTCCGCTCGGGGCTCAGGATAGGCAGGATAGAAGATACAACCCCGATACCGCATGACGGCTGCAGGAAGCCTGGGGGGAGAAGAGGGAGGAGGGTATAGCCGCTGATGAAAAGATACGCAGACCATATGAAGGCGTTTCTTCTGAGGCCTGATGAAGGCTTCAGAAAACTCCGGCAGGAGAAGTTAAAGGACTTGTTTCTCTTTACCCTGCTGAATGCGACACTCTATAGCCTCCTTGTTTCAGCTGTGAATATCGGCCTCATTTTCCTTACCATACCTGCAGCGAATATTCCCGTAGGCATGCCTGTATTCTCGGCCGCTGTCTTTGCGGCTTTCTTCGCGGGCCTGCTGCTTGTCATATTTGTCTATTCAATCATTTCCCATATACTGGGTTTCGCGTTCATAAAGAGCGCAAAGTTCAGCTATATGCTCAAAATAACAATGGCCTCTTTCACCCCCGTTTACCTTTTCACATGGCTTTCCCCACTGGTCCGCATGATAGCCTCTGCAGCCCAGCCGGCACTTGGCGGGAGCCTGTATTCTGCCATCGCAGGCCAGCTCATTGGACAGGTGGCTGCGGTGCTTTTCGGCGCGTTCAGCGTGTGGCTCTTGTGGGCGCTTCTTCTCCAGTCATACGGGTTCATGCATGCGCACAAGGTCAGCCCCGGAAAAACAATAGGCTACACCCTGATATGCTCTATTGTGCTGATGGCTGTGTGGAACCTGCTTGCTTCATTGCCTCTTGTCCTTGTCCAGGGCTTGCTGGGGTTCTGAAACAGGATATTTCGCCTATTTAAATATGCCGCAGCATTATTTTAGATTGCCAAAATAACATGATATAAAAAAGTTTTAATCCCTTTTTGGATTAAACCTTTTGACAGGTTCATATGGAAAAGGTTTATTTGGATTAAACCTGAGCCGGAGGGTTTATGGGAAAGATACACAAACCCGTTGCAGGGAGCAGGGGATACTGGCCGAAGAAGCGGGCCAGGAGGATATACCCGGATATTGTCACTTACAGGTATGCGAAGGCTTTGCCAGCTGGTTTTGCGGCATACAAGGCCGGGATGGCAGGCGTTGTGATTTCCGGGAAAGGCCAGCACGAGGGGGAAGGGGCAGTGCAGGCAGCCACGATACTTGAGGCCCCCCCGCTGGATGTGATAGGGATTGCATGCTACAGAAAAAGTGAAGGAAGGATGGAAACTGCGAAAACCATTTTTGCCCCTAAACTCCCCCAGCATCTTGCGAGAAAAGGCTTTTTCAAGGCGACTCCGGATAATGAAAAAACAATAAGCGATACTGAATCAAAAATCACTCCTCTTGACGACATAAGGCTTGTAGTCTCTACCAGACCCTCTGACATCGGCCTTAAGAAAACACCGGAGGTGTTTGAGCTGCCTGTCG
This sequence comes from uncultured archaeon, assembly GCA_964448625.1. Lineage (GTDB taxonomy): Archaea > Aenigmatarchaeota > Aenigmatarchaeia > QMZP01 > QMZP01 > CAYUWT01. The sequence continues at coordinate 599 of CAYUWT010000067.1, read as the reverse complement.
GGGGGAGGGCAGAGGAAAAGTGGCAGTTTGCGAAGGGCGTTTTGGGGAAGCAGATTTATGCGAAGGATGTTTTCGAGGAGAACGAGCTGGTTGACACGATTGCGGTAACAACGGGCAAAGGGTATCAGGGGGTTGTAAAAAGGTTCGGTGTAAAGATCAGGTCACGTAAAAGCAAGAAGAAGCGCAGGCATCTTGGAACTCTGGGGCCGTGGCACCCTGCGCGGGTATTGCCCGGGAGAATAGCGATGGCAGGGCAGCTGGGTTTTCAAAGGAGGACTGAACTGAACAAGCTCGTACTGAAAATTGGTGACGGGGGCGTTAAAATACCCGGGGGCATACCGCATTACGGGGAGGTCAAAGGGAATTACATGCTCATAAAGGGTTCTGTTCCCGGCCACAAGAAAAGGCTCATTCTCCTCAGGAAGGCCATAAGGCCGCATGCATTGAAAAGCAAAACAGAGCTGAAGAAAGTCATACTGCGCAGCCAGAACTGAAGCGGACAAAAATTCAGGCGGGCGATTGCCAGAAATATATACAAGAGCCGCAAAATAATAATCAATGGGCACTGATATAGCTGTAACATATGACCAGAACGGCGG
>CAYUWT010000066.1:0-6031 GCA_964448625.1 uncultured archaeon | reverse complement strand
TATAACCTGTGAATTCAGAATGGATTTGTTCAAGTTTTGGGGCTAGGTACTATAATTAATTTTTGAATGAACAAGAAAACTATGAAAGAACTGAGAAGGCAGCTTGCGCACATGACAGGCTTCCTGCTTGTGCCCGGGGCCCTCATTTTCGGCACGCTTTTTGCAGGCATTGTTTCATTCATTGCAGGGGCCATAATATTCGCATACTCACTCCATGTGAAAAGGAGGCAGGAGAGCGGCCTTCTCTGGAAAATGGAGAAAGCTGTGACGAGGCTCTTTTTCTTCTTCGAAAGGGAAAGGCCCAGCTGGCCTTTCATGGGGGCCTTCTCGCTTTTCTTTTCATCTGCCATTGCATTTTTCCTCCTCCCCCAGAATCAGGCTCTTGCAGCAGTAAGCGTTGTAACGCTTGGAGACGGATTATCAACGCTAGTGGGCTATTATTTCGGGAAAAGGAAGCTTGTTGGGAACAAAACGCTGGAAGGAACGCTTGCATTTTTCATAGCTTCCCTTTCCTCTCTTGCGTTCGTCCCTTTGCCGCACGCTTTGCTCGTTTCCCTCCTGGCAACGCTTGCTGAACTCTCAACCGCAGCGGCATTTGTCCGGAAATCGCGCTTTGTGAAATACATAGACGACAACTGGCTTGTGACGGTTGTGTGCGCCGTTGCTCTGCAGGCGGCCTCCATGCTGTTTGCAGCATGAGTTTTTCATAAACTGTTGATTTGTCCAAAGCGAAGGGAAATGAAATGGGGCTGCTGGGGATTGAACCCACATGTGTATTTACTCCCAACAATCAAAAATTATAATGAGGCATAATGCAAGAACCATACAGCAATTATTAGCGATGAGAAAAAGCGGGAAAAGTTTAGGATATATTTGCAGGAATTTGGGCTTAAGCAAAACGACCGCATATCACCACATAAGGAAGCATTTTGGACGCTCCATTAAATTAATTGAAATTGATACAAAGTCCATCGAAGGCATAGGAGAGATTTTAGGGGCATTTGCTTCTGATGGGAGCGCCGTTAAAAATGGCTATCAAATAAGATTCTATTATGGCGAAAACGAAAAAGAATATGTCAAAAGCTTTGCGTCACTTTTGCAGGCAACGGTAGGAAAAAAGCCCCGCATATAATTTGACAATAACTGCTTTACCTTAACCTACAGATCCAAAATTCTCTATTATTTTATCAGAGACTATCTGGACTGGGCCGGTAAAAAATCTGGCAGCGTTAGATTGAAAACTCTGGATCATAAAAAAGAGTTCCTTATAGGGTTTATGCGCGGCTACTTTGATGGTGACGGCCATTTCGACAAATTTTCTCCCAGAGCAGATATAACAACAATTTCAGAAAAAATGGCTTATCAGCTGATTTTCTTGCATGAAACATTTGGATACAAGCCCAGATTGTTCAGATATGACGATAAAAGAAGCAGGAAACCCCGCTTCACTGTCAGGTTAAACAAGGAAGATGCGCTTCGTTTTATTGAGATGGTGAGACCAAGAAATCCTATAAGACTCAAAAATGTCATTGGGGCCGCCGCGGATCGAACGCGGATTTCCACCATTCTATCATCTTTGCATCAAAACCTTGGCGACCCCAAGGTGGAGTCCTACCATTAGACTACGGCCCCATTACCAGCTACCCGCATGCAAAACAAACTCGAATGCGGGAGCCAACTGCACTATTTTAAGCGGGAGTTGAAAATAAATATTGATGAAGGCCTTTGAGAAGGCGTGGTTCGCCTCTGAGGAAAAATGGAAAAAAAGGTTTAAACTTTTTGCTTATGACGATAAAGGAAGCTTAACAATCTCTGATGACAAATCAATTTCATTTAAAGGGAAAAAGGTGGATTCACAATAAAAAAAGTAAAATCAATATCATTGGACCGCAATGTTTCACGTATCCAATTGGCAATTCTAGGAATATGGCTATTCTTTGTGCTTTATATGATGGTCTTCTCCGCAAATTCCGTGGCTCCGTTCCATGTGAAGTTTCTGATTGTAATATCCTTTCCCCTAATTTTTGTTTTATCCGTGATTGCAGTAGTCAGAGTTATATGGACCGTAATCACTTATACCGAAAACGGCACTTTGAAAAAGGCCTATTTTATCGGTAAGCATGACGGCTGGAGAATAGAAAAGACGAACGAGATTTATGAATATCTGCAAAAAACATTGAAGAAAAAATAGCTACTCCTCCCCGACCATCCCGCTCACATGCGCCTTCTTTACGACCTCGAAATCCTTTATTATGTTTATCGTTGCATTGTGGGAAATCGCATGCACTATCCTCAGGTCCCTTTTGGTGAGCCTCTTGCCCTCTATTTTAAGTATGTCCTTCAGGCCTGACTTGCCTGCCACATTAGTCACCATCAATATGACCGAGTTGGGGTATTCCTCCCTCAGATGGAGCGCGACCAGCATATCCAGCGCTTTCCCCGGCTCTATATGGTCTATGACTGTCCCCTCCTCAATCTTGCTGATCTTCAGCTCCCTTTCCATCATCCCCTTCTCACTTCCCATAATATTCCCCCATCTCCCTTGCGAGAAGCTCCGGCCTTTTCTCCATGGAGGAAATGAAGGCCTCAAGCGTTTCGGGGTCCATTATTATTGTGGCCCCCTTCTCCGCTGCCTGCCTTCTTGCCTCGCTCCCTTCAAGGTCTATGAGCATTTTCGCGTCCGTGTCCGCCACAGGCTCGAAGCCCAGCCTTCTTAATCTGTTTGACAGCCCTTTATTTAAACCCGCAACCGCTATCTTCCCCTCAAAGGAGACAGGGCTTTCCGTCGCAACCAGAGCTTTGAGGAACGCCTCTTCAAAGCTTTTCCCGAAGCATGCAACCTCGCCTGTCGAGGCCATCTCCACCGAAAGCATAGGATATACCCCCCTCAGCCTCGACCAGCTGAACATGGGGACTTTCACAGCAGCCATCCCGTTCATATAATCGCTGAGTGTTTCGCTTTTCTTTAATTTTTTCCCGAGCATGCATCTGGTGGCAAGGGAAACCAGGTTCACATTCACAGCTTTGCTCACGAATGGCATGCTCCTGCTTGCCCTCAGGTTGCACTCGATGACCATTATCTCTCCATCGGCTTCAAGAAACTGTATGTTGAACGGCCCCCTTATCCCCAAAGCCTTTGCAATTCTGCCTGTGTATTCCTTTATCTTTTCCACTGACCCCTTCGGGAGCGTTTGAGAAGGTATAACCATGCTCGCATCCCCTGAGTGCACCCCTGCCTTCTCTATATGCTCTATCACAGCCCCAATGACCACATTTTCGCCATCCGACACCCCATCGACCTCAACCTCCTTCGCATCCTCTATGAACTTTGAAACAACCACAGGATAGTCGCGGGAAACTCTGGCTGCATGTTTCACATACTCTGCCATTTCCCTCTCATTGAGGGCTATTTTCATTGAGGCCCCGGAAAGCACATAGGAGGGCCTCACAATCACAGGATAGCCTATCTTCTGCGCAAACTCCCTCATCTCCTTCAGCGAGGCAAGCGATTTCCACACAGGCTGTTTTATCTTCAGCGAGTCCAACGATCCAGAGAACTTTTCCCTGTTCTCAGCCATGTCTATCTGCCTCCCTGAAGTCCCGAGTATGCTCACATCCCTCTTTGCAAGCGAATATGCTATATTATTACCAGTCTGCCCCCCGACGGAAACAATAACCCCCATAGGATTCTCCTTCTCTATGATATCCAGAACCCTCTCAAGCGTTATCTCATCAAAATACAGCCTGTCGCTGCAGTCGAAATCCGTTGAAACAGTTTCCGGGTTGCAGTTCAGCACTATGGTCTTGTAGCCCCCCTCCCTGCATGCATCCACGCAGCTCATTGTGCACCAGTCGAATTCCACGCTGCTCCCTATCCTTATGGGCCCTGCCCCTATTATCACTATCTTGCCCTTTTCCGAGAACTCCACATCATCCGTCTTCCCTATATATGTGGCATAGAGGTAGTTTGTTTTAGCCGGCCATTCCGCAGCCATCGTGTCTATCTGCTTGAACACCGGCCTTATTTTATGAAACTGCCTGAGGCCCCTTACATTCTCCGCTGAAACCCCCAGCAGCCTTGCAATCATGCTGTCGCTGTATCCCAGCCTTTTCGCCTTTCTTAATGTTTCTGGAAATTCAGGAGCCGTTATTCTCGATTTTCTCAAAACCTTTTCAAATTCCGCTATATTCCTTAATTTGTGTATAAAAAATTCCGTTATCCCGGTGAGCCTGCTTATCTCCTCCGCTTGTGCTCCAAGCCGCAGCGCATGCATAATCTGGAAAAGCCTCTGGTCGTTTGGAACTCTTACAGCTTCCAGAGCCTCCTCCTTCGAGAGGGTGAGGAAATTTTCTGGCAGTTCATTTCCCACCTCAAGGCACCTGACAGCCTTCTGTATAGCTTCTTCGAATCCCCTGCCGACAGCCATGACCTCCCCTATCGACCTCATCTGCGAATCCAGTTGCCTGTCCTCAATCCTGAACTTCTGGAATTCAAAACGCGGAATTTTTATTACAACATAATCGAGGGAAGGCTCAAAATCAGCGACAGTAACACCCGTTACCTTGTTCCTTATCTCCGGCAAGCCGTACCCTAGCGCAAGCTTTGCGGCTATATAAGCAAGAGGGTAGCCCGTAGCCTTGCTTGCGAGGGCTGAGCTCCTCGAAAGCCTCGCATTAATCTCTATAACATAGAATTTTTCGCTTCGCGCGTCAAGGGCGAACTGGATATTGCACTCCCCGATTATTTTAAGACGGCGGATTATGTCGATGGCAGTCTTTCGCAGAACGTGGTATTCCCTGTTTGTAAGCGTCTGGCTCGGCGCTACAACGATGCTGTCCCCTGTATGTATCCCCATGGGGTCGAGGTTCTCCATGTTGCACACGGTTATGCAGTTGTCATTCTTGTCCCTCACAACCTCATACTCTATCTCCTTCCAGTGTTCCAGATACATTTCAACAATGACCTGCCCTATCATTGAATGGCCCTTCGCTATCTCAATTGCATGAGCCAGCTCCTTCCCCTCCCTCACCACATTGGAGCCCAGCCCTCCCAAAGTGTAAGCAGGCCTTAGTATCACAGGGTAGCCAGCCTCTCTTGCAAAAGCCTCTGCCTCTCCTGCAGAAGAAACAACAATGCTCTCAGGAACAGGAACTCCTATGGATTTCATTGTTTTGCAGAAAAGCTCCCTGTCCTCCGTTATTTTTATAGCCTCTATACCTGTCCCAAGCACCCTCATTTTGTACTTCTCAAAAATCCCCATATCCGCAAGCTTCACCCCGGCATTCAGCGCTGTCTGCCCTCCGAAACCAAGCAATATGCCATCCGGTCTTTCCTTCTCTATTACCTGTATCAGGAACTCAGGCGTTATTGGCTCAAGGTAGACCCTGTCAGCCATATTCTTCGAGGTCTGTATGGTTGCTATATTCGGGTTCACCAGCACCGTTTCTATCCCCTCCTCCCTCAAAGCCTTGAGAGCCTGGCTCCCGGAGTAATCAAATTCTGCAGACTGGCCTATCCTTATCCCTCCCGAGCCGATCACAACAACCTTCTTTACACTACCCATTAGCGCACCTCTCTATGAACAGGTCAAACAAATCCTGCGTATCCATAGGGCCCGGGGCGTGCTCGGGATGCCACTGCGCGCCGAAAGCGCTGTACTTTGCGCTTTCCAGCCCCTCCACGCTCCTGTCGTTTGCGTGGAGGTGAGTCACCTTTACCCCTTTTCCCCCGAGGGAATGGAAATCAACAGCAAACCCGTGGTTCTGGCTTGTCATATGGCATGCCTTTGTGCGCATATCGATGACAGGGTGGTTTTGCCCCCTATGACCAAATTTGAGCTTGTACGTTCCCCCCCCTAACGCAAGCGCAAGTATCTGCTGGCCAAGGCATATCCCCATTACAGGCACAGCTGATTCAAGCAGCGCCCTGCAGGAATCTATCATGTAAGAAGCCTTAGCCGGGTCTCCAGGGCCATTAGCGAAAAGCACGCCTGCAGGCGCGCTTGCCCTTGCGCTGACTTCCTCCAAGAAT
>CAYUWT010000065.1:2256-6097 GCA_964448625.1 uncultured archaeon | reverse complement strand
TCCTCGGCTCTAACGAGCAGTGCAGCAACTGGCCCCACACCACAGGCATAATAAGGACTGTGTCCAACGCCTTCGGAAGCGGCCAGAAAGCATTGATTGTCGCAGGAACCAGCGGAGAAGACACAAGAGCCCTCGCTGCTAAAGTACTGAAAGAAGGGACAGCGGATTACAAGGTTTAAAAACCTGTAAAATTGGTTTTCTTTTTTTTCCTTTATTTTTCTTGTTTTGTCTGCTCAGCGGAAGCTTTAGACTAAATAGCTTATTTTCAGATTGGAAATCATTTTTGACTTGATAGAAAATATTACTGAGAAGCGGCAATCCCTTTAACTTTGAGTATAACTCTGTTCTCCCTTCCCGAGACGGGCTCTATATCGATGATGTTGCGGGATTTGAGGCTTTTTACAAGCCTGCTTACTTTGGCTTTGGAGAAGCCTGACTCCTTCACAAGGACCTTCTGGAGCGCCTTTCCGCCTTCCTTTTCCAGAATGCCCACTATGGCCTTCTCATCCCCGTTCAGCACAGCTGTTATGGGCTCTTGCCCGTGGCGCAGGTATATGCCGGCCGCTATGACGCCTGTGACCACCACAGCCAGCAGAATCAATATCATAACGTTCTGCGGTATCCCGCTTATCTCCGGGGAAAACGTATAGTCAACGGAGAATTGCAGGCTGTTTCCTGCACTCTGGTTGTAGAGGTTCCAGAACACCATTATCCTCCTCCCGTCTGTCAGTATGTCCCCGTTCGGAGGGGAGAAGGACTCGCTTGGGGTGAGGGAGGCGAGTATCCCTTTTTCAGGCAGCCTTATTATCGTGAACACCCTGTCCACGGGCAGGCTTACCCCGTAATTGACCGTAAATTTTTTGAGAGAGTCCTTGCCTGTCACAGAATCCTTCGTGTCAAATCTGAGGGTAAGGATGTTGCTTGTGTTGGTCATGCCCACAAAATTGCACGATATGATGCTGTGCGAGTTGCTTGTTGAGGCGCTGCAGTCCGACTCAAAGTCGCTCTTTGCCGTAAGGTTGAAAATCGGGAAATCGAGCTGGTAGTTGAGGTTGTCCACCGACTCGGAGAACTGGAGTGTTATGGAATGCGAAACCGTGGAATCCTCGTGAACCGTGTCGTTAATCCCATAATAGTCGAGCTTGAGCTCGGCTGATGCTGTCTGGAATGAAAGGAAGGCGGAGAGGAAAAGGAAAAATACCGCTGACTTCAATTTAATCATGCTATACAATTGGGGAAAAAATTTAAAAACGTTGTGAAACAGTCTGAAACAATTTCACTATGATGTAGATATAAAACTGTAATACAATTATTTTTATGGAGGAGATACTCCCGAGGATACAGCACATCGCAAACAGGATAACGGAGAATGAGAACAAGCGGTTCAGGCTGTCCAAATTCCTCCGCAACGTTTCAGCAGAGGCAGAGCTTAAAAGCAGGGTCTCTCCCGACACCCTTTCAGGGGTTAAGGTGGCAGCCGTTGACGGCGGCCTGGTGAAAAAGTCGCTGCACGCATTCGACTGCGTGCTTGTAAGGTCTGCAGGCGTATGCTTCCATTATGCCCACGGCACCATATCGAAAGTGGAATACCACCCTTCCAAGATGCCGCCCAGTGTGCCTGAGATATTTGAGTCCCTTTCGGACACAGACCTCACATCATTTTCACACATACTGCGCATGCACAGCGAGGTGGAGACCTCTATAGCCTCAATAGAAAGATTCAGGCCGGATATGCTTCTGTTCGACGGCCCGCTTGTGCCCCATTACACAATAAGGCCTGCAAAAACCTCGCCTCTCTATGCAAACTATAAAAAGCTTATCGGTTCTGTAAGGAAACTGTTTGAAACGAGCCGCAACCGCAATACCCTCCTTGCAGGCGTTATTGAGGACAGCCGGAGCTTTGTGTTCTGCGAGCACATAAGGAAAAGCATACTCTCTAAAATAAGCCATCCAAGCATAGCGGAGATAAGCATGCTGCTTGCGAAAACCCGGGATACGAATCTGCTTTACCTCATGCTGGACAGGGGGGAGATGAGCAGCGTGCTCAGATGCGGCGAAGACTCTCCTGTCACCAAGGAGCTGAAGGAAGCTTCGCAGCTTTACACCTTCTACCTGAAGGCTTCATCCCATGACAGGCCGGTAAAGGTTGATTTTCTGGGAAAGGGCAATGCTGAAAGGATTGCCTCAATACTGCTGCCCATCTCGGGCCACCACCCCAGCTATGGTTTTCCCGCGCCTCTTATTGAAGCTGACAATGTGGCAAAGCTGGGGGAGGAGGACATGGAGCTGTTCTACAGCCAGATACTTGCGCGTGTTGGGAATATACCGAGCATAATGAGGTTAAGGAGGGAGGAGAGGCCTTTTTAAATTTTCCGTCAAGTTTAAGCTGCTATGAAAACGATTATCACCCCTATAAAAGGTGATCACGAAGCTTATGCTTTTAGGCAAAACGGCTTCCAAGGAGTAATTTACATCGAAAAGGACAGCCGTGCAATAATATGGCCGGGGAAATATGATGCAAAAGAGTTCGTTACGCGTGTGGATCAGACTGTTGTCCCATACAGGGAAGCGCAGCGGTTTGTAATCCAAATACCGGATCACGAAGGATTTGATTTTTATACACAGAGGCAGCTCAAAAGGCATAGGGCTTATTTGGATTTTATGTCTGAGGCGGAAAAAATTATATTCCTGCGAGTGGATGCTGAAAATATAACTACTACATGGAGCCATACATATCAAGGTCCTCACGGCTCTTCAACCTCTCCCAGAGAGCATGTGGTTCGAGTAGATAAATCGGGTTTGCCCAGAGTAAAAAATTTTTTAAGCGGCTCTATACCGAGGATTTGGAGGCTGATGCAGACCAGTTGCTTAGAAAAATAGAAGAAAAGGCACGCGAACTCTATGCCTGACTGCTTTTTATGAAACACACAAGCTACCGGAAAATCGCGCTTGAAAGGATTGGGATACTGTTTGGGCTGGCCCATAAAAGGTTTAAAGAATACCCTGAATACTCAGACCGCTATGTTGGGCTCGCAAGGAGGATATCCATGCGGAGCAATGTCCCCATACCTGCCGCGCTCAAAAGGAGGTTTTGCAGGAGGTGCAGTTCTTATCTTTCATCTGGCAGCAATGCTACTGTAAGAACAAAACCTGAGCAGAAGGCTGTTATAATCTCGTGCAAAAAATGCGGAAATGTTTCCCGCTACCCCTACCGGAGGGAGAAAAAACTCGGAAAAGCAGAGATTCAGAAGATATAAAAACACAGCAGATATAATGTGTTAGTATGACTGTGCGCGAGACAGAGCCTGCAAAGGTGATAGGCAAGGCGGCCGAAATGCTGGAGAAAGCAAAGATGGTCCAGCCTCCAGTGTGGGCGAATTTGGTGAAGACCGGGATTAGTCGCGAGAGGCCGCCTGAACAGGAAAACTGGTGGTACCTAAGGGCTGCAAGCATGCTCAGGAAGCTCTATTTTTACCAGCCTCTCGGGTTAAGCGATTTCACGAAAGTGTATGGGGGCCGCAAGAACCGGGGGCACAAGCCCGAGCATACTTATAGGGCGGCGGAAAACCACATAAGGAAAATGCTGCAGCAGCTTGAGAAGGCCGGCCTTGTCAGGCAGGAGAAGGGGAAGGGAAGGCTGCTCACAAAGGAAGGGAAACAGTTTCTTGAGAGCGCGGCAAAGGCTGCAACACAGGCAGGCTGATATATGCTCCCTTTTTGGATTAAACCTTTTTTAAGTGCATTTTCCGTGCACGCTTTTTCATTTATGCTTAGGCAAAAGGGTGCTTGGATTAAACCTTTTTTAAGTGCATTTTCCGTGCACGCTTTTTCATTTATGCTT
>CAYUWT010000065.1:0-2156 GCA_964448625.1 uncultured archaeon | reverse complement strand
TTCCCGATAATAGCTGTCAACAATGCGCATACCAAGATGCTGCTCGATAACTATTTCGGCACCGGGCAGAGCACGATAGACGGCATACTCAGGGCCACCAATGTGCTGCTTGCGGGCAAGACCTTCGTGGTCGCAGGCTTCGGCAATTGCGGGAAAGGTTTGGCACAGCGCGCTAGGGGAATGGGCTGCAGGGTTGTTGTTACTGAAACTGAGCCGAGGAAGGCCATACAGGCATTCTATGAAGGATACCATGTAATGCCTATGGAAGAAGCGGCTAAGGTAGGGGACATATTCGTGACTGTGACAGGCAACAGGGACATTATAAGAAGGGAGCACCTTGAAAGAATGAAGCCCGGGGCCATACTTGCCAATTCAGGCCACTTTGATGTTGAGATAAATATCAAAGATCTCGAATCGCTTTCGAAAGGTAAGAGGACAATAAGACCTAATCTGGAGGAATACACGCTGCCGCAGGGTAGTGTATATTTGTTGAGCGCAGGAAGGCTTGTGAACCTTGCGGCTGCGGAAGGCCACCCTTCGGAGATAATGCAGACCTCGTTCTGCAACCAAGCCCTGTGCGCAGAGTATGCGCTCAAGAACAGCTCGAAGCTGGAGAAGAGGGTATATGATGTTCCGGAGGAGATTGACAAAAGGACGGCCACGCTTGCGCTTGAGAGCTATGGGATTAAGATAGACACGCTCACAGGAGAGCAAAAGAGGTATATGGAAAGCTGGACCGATGGGACGTAGGTTATTCATTACCTAACCAACAAGCACGAGAATCTCAAAAGCTTAAATTCATTCGCTCAAAAAATCCCGTTCAAACACCCCATCCCTGTATTGCCGCAGTTCCCCAAAAAAAGCTGAGGTGGCTAGGGTGTGAGGTCCGACCAGATAAGGCTTGTCTGCCGCTGTCCTTTTCTCATAATTGCGGTTGGTTGAAAGGAGCACAACTTCGCCTTCTGCGCCCTCGCCAAAATTGAGGCAGGCACCACAGGCGGTAGGCAGGACCTGCCAGCTGGCCTGAAGCAGCGTCCTGTGGATTTCAGGGTGCTCCTCCATCGCATATTTCCTTACTGATTCTGTGCCATACACAAACTTGGCAGGAATATGTGACGGTATTTTCATTCCTGCAGCCAACGCCATCCGCGAAACCCTGTACAATATCTGTATCTGGGGTATGGTAGAGCCTGTGCAGGAGCCAGAATATACAGCATTTATTTTCATCCCTTCTAGCTGGGAAACTGGAACAGAGTTGCGCGGGTCAAAGGGCGGGGCAACCATAGGCATTATGTCACGCAAATTGTAGGTCAGCTCCAGATCAAATTCCGCGTCTTTGTCGCTGAAGGTGAGAACATATGGTCTCCCATGGCCCCGCGTTTCTACATGGGCGACGATCTCGTCATCCGGCACCACGATACCGTTTCTGGCATGGGCCTCCGAGGCCATATTGGGCAGAACGTATTTCTCTCCCCATGGTACGTATTTGAGAGCGGAACTGCCAAATTCCATAGCACAATCCGGCATGTTGTGGTTTTTGAGATCGTGCAAAATCTTAAGCATAACATCCTTCATCGAGACATTGTGAGGCAGCTCGCCCTCAATATTGATTCTGACTGTTCGGGGAGCGCTGGTTATCACCTTGTTTTCCGCAAATGCGACAGTAGCTGCTGTCGTTCCTAGCACTATCGGATACAAACCTAGAACACCCCAGCCTGTGGAGTGGGAATCTGTCCCGCCCATAACTTCTCCCGGGAGCGCATATTTGTTCTCGACACCCAGCAGATGGCATATGCCCTCCGCCTCGTCTGGACCAGTAGTGTTATGGAATTTTTGGATTTGATATTCATGGGCAAATGCAACAGTATTCGCCCTCAGCTGCCGGAACAGATCCTTTTTCACTTGGTCCCTGGGGTTTTGAGACCTTTCCATGAGTGCAGTGTGATCCATGAACACAGCTACCCTTTCTGTGCTTTGCGGGTGGAAATCCTTCCCATAATGCTCTTTTAATGCTTGTCTAATCCCTGGCGCGACCATCTCATGGGTCATTAGAAAATCGAGATCCAATACCAGCCCGTCGCCCGGTTTAACATACGGAACATGTGCCGCTCTGGCCAGCATCTTCTCCGCAGCCGTCATGGGCCTCGGTTTGGTGT
>CAYUWT010000064.1:0-6140 GCA_964448625.1 uncultured archaeon | reverse complement strand
TGGATTGAACCTTTTTATCAGGTTCATAGGGAAAAAGGTTCACTTGAACCCGGGTAGCCGGCTGACTATCACGAGACGCATACAAAACAAGCTTGAATGCGTCAAACGACTGCAGGCCGGTGCGTAGCCGCTCCGCCACCTCCGCTTAAGTTGATTTCCCGAACATTAATGTTCGGGGTATTATATTATGGAAGCCTTACTGCTTTAAAACAGTATCTGTTCTGGCAGCGAGGCGCATGCGGGGGAAATCCTTGGTTTCGGCATATGAGATTGCTACAGCTATCAGCCTGCTTTCTGAAAAAACACAAACCGTTTCACCCTTTTTAATGTGATCTGCCCTTACTATCCAGCGGCTTTTAACAGGGGACCCTTTCATTATATGGGGGATGGATTCAGGCAGCACCTCAATCCGCTTTACTCTCGCCATCTCAACAGCGCTTTCCATGCTCAGGAGGTTTTTCATGGAGATTTTGCCTGGGGGCAAAGCATATTCAACAGGTATGGAGCCTATTTTAACTCGTCTCAAATTTGAAAGATGGGCCTGTGTTTCAAGAAAAGAGCCTATATCGCTGGCCAGCCTCCTTACATAAAAGCCTGCGCTGCATGATATGCGCAGTGATGCTTTCCTGGGAGAGAAGCTGAGCAAAGTAATGCGGTGAACGCTTCGTATCCTGGGCTTTCTTGAAACAGCGGAGCGGCGGGGAGGAAGCTGGCTTATCTTTCCCGTAAAGTGCTGTATGGAGCGCAGCATATCACTTTCCGTTACGGGTTTGTGGAAGGAGATTTCCGCCGCATATTCCTTGTCCAGCCTTGCAAAAAGCGGAAACAGTTTAACAGCCTTGTTTATCGCCACTATCATAAGCCCGCTTGCGTTGGTGTCAAGCGTGCCCGCATGCCCCGCCTTATCTATATTTCCACTGTTCCTTAACTCTCCCAAAAGCCTAGAGGAACGCATTCCCTTGGGCTTGTCTATAAGAAGGAAACCTGAAACTTCCCGCATTCTAGATAGCTTTGTATGCGGGTAACTGATTTCCATCCCATGTATTTAAATTTGGCCCAATAAAAGGTATGGTATGGCCAAGCAGCGCATACCGGAAGCGGAAGCCCGCCTCTTCAACCGTGTTTTCATATGCATGAGGTGCGGGTCCCGCATGAAAGCGGACCTGATGAAGGTGAAGGCAGGGAAGGTCAAATGCAGGAGATGCAGGCACAAGGCCCTAAGGCCAATCAGCAAGGAGAGCAAGTAACTGCTTCGTTCGTTTATTGTGCTTTTTGCAAAGGCTCTCTGCTTTCCAGATATTTATCCGCATGCCTCTTAGCAGCGGATATTCCCGGTTTGAGTCCCACTCCCAATTCATATAACTGCAAAGATGTTTTAGCTGTTTGAGATTGAGGTTTTTTCTCTGTTGATATTGCAGCTATTTCTTTTGATGGACGATGTGATTCACAGACAGTTGCAAGTGAAATTAAAGAAGGTGCAGGACTACTGGATGCGTAAATAGTCTCATTAGTTATTGTTCTTCCTTGAAAATCAATATATATCAAACCCTCTGCTTCGATAGTCAATTTCCGATATGTGCAGGCTGAAATGCACGCTTTTATATCTTTTAGCGAAAGTTCTTTTTAGCTGATTTAAAGAGCCGCCGATATAATATCCTTATGAGGCTTGGCTTTCTGGGAAAGAAGAAAAAGGAGCCTAAAACGGGGCTGGATTTTTCAGTAAGGGAGCCGAAAACTTTTGCTGCAATACCCCATTCTGAGAGGGAAAGCGATATCAATGTAAAATATGCGCTGCTTGAGGGGTTTGCTTATGCGCGCATAAAATGGAGCATGGAGAAAAGGAAGGTTATATACAGCGTTGTGGAACCGGAACTCAGCGGGAGGGAAAGGCAGGCTCTGGCTGGGATAGAGGCTTTTTTGACTGAAAGCATAGATGTGAAGCTTACGTCGCTCCGCACGGAAAAGGAGGCTATCGGCTATCTTGTGGGTAAGTTTGAGGGGGCATGGAGGGATACAAAACCCAGCATAAGCAGAACCTCGCTCTCCAAAATACTTTATTTCATATACCGCGATTTCATCGGGCTGAACGAGATAGAGGCGGTAATGCATGACCCCTATATAGAGGATATCAGCTGCACGGGAGCTGCCACGCCGCTCTTTATTGTGCACAGGGTTTTCGGCTCAATTGAAACCGATATAAAATTTGAGAGTGAAGAGGTGCTGGCGAACTTCATAATAAAGCTTTCGGAGAAGTGCGGCCGCTACATATCATATGCGACACCGCTGTTTGACGGCACGCTCCCCGACGGGAGCAGGGTGCAGGCAAGCCTTGCAAAGGATGTTACCACAAGGGGGCCCACGTTTTCGATAAGGAAGGTAAGGAGAAATCCCTTTTCCCCCATTGATATGCTGGAGCTGAAAACGTCTTCCCCTGAAATGCTCGCCTACCTGTGGTATCTTGTGGAGCACGGTGCAAGCATACTCATATGCGGCGGAGCCTCATCCGGCAAGACAACGCTGCTGAATGCCTTGAGCATGTTCATACAGCGCGACAAAAAAATAATCAGCATAGAGGATACAAGGGAGATAAACATAGGCCACAAGAACTGGATACCTGCCGTAACCCGCACGGGCTTCGGTTTGGCGGAGGAGGGGGGGAAAAGATACGGGGAGGTGGATATGTTCGACCTGCTGAAGGAAAGCTTCAGGATGAAGCCGGATTATGTGCTTGTCGGGGAGATAAGGGGGGAAGAAGCGTATGTCATGTTCCAAGGTATAGCAAGCGGGCATGCGAGCATGGGGACCATGCACGCCGCTTCCGTTTCCGATGTGATAAAGAGGCTCTCAACGCCTCCCATAGAGCTCTCTCCATACCTGATTGAAACACTGGATGCTATAGTAATCATAGCAAACGCAAGGGAGAGGGGTGAGACAGCACGGAGAGTGAAGAGCATATCGGAAATTATGTCTATTGACCCTGAGACAAAGAATGCGCA
The DNA here is from genome assembly GCA_964448625.1 of uncultured archaeon. Taxonomy (GTDB): domain Archaea; phylum Aenigmatarchaeota; class Aenigmatarchaeia; order QMZP01; family QMZP01; genus CAYUWT01. Next base: position 3,144 of record CAYUWT010000064.1, on the reverse strand, counting down.
CACTGTAACCATATTCACATGGATACCCTCCGAGGATGAGTTCCGCGACAGCAGCGTCCAGTCCCAGGCTCTGAGAAGGATGGCCTTTGATACCGGCACGCCTTACAGCGGGATACTGAAGGATATAGCGGAGAGGAAGAAGGTCCTTGAATGGATGAAGCGCCACCGCATAGTCCAGTATGATGAGGTGACGGAGATAGTCAACAGATATTATTCGGTTAGGGAAGAACTAATGAAGCTTGTCAGGAAGGATATGCCTCCGAACAGGCAGGAAAAGAAGGGCAAAATGCAAACGGCTTAAGAGGGTTTGTAGTCATAATTCTGCTCGGATTTTTTCCGCGGCTTCATACTCTTCACTTTTTTCATGAGACCCTTTATCTTGGAGGGGAAATGGGCCTCGGGGTGTGTGAAGCCCCGCTTCTGGTCGAAGCCTCTTGCCGGGAGTATGAATTTTACAACCACCACGGCTATCATTGCAAGTATGGCTGCAACCGCTGCCCACAGCCAGATGCTGCTCCCCAGCTGGCCGGCTGCTTTGGACTGCTCATGGGCAGCCTGCGCAATGGCTGCCTTTATCTCCTCGACCTTTGGAGCAAGCGCGTAAATCATGGATTCAGCATTTGTGAAATCTCCTGAGGTTATAGATTCTCTTATGGAAGCGATGGATTTTTTCGCTTCCGCCAGCATGCCTTCAATGACAGTTGCATTAGGAGGCTGCAGCGCGGCTCTCATTCTGTTAAATTCTGCAGTAAGGTTGTTCAGCGAGGCCTCTGCCTGAACAGTCCTGTTGATTATCTCCTCCTTCCTCTTTTCTCCTGCAGCCACGCGCAGCGTGAAGTCCTTTGAGCTGTTTGTCGGCTTGCCTTCCCTGAATGCTATGAATTTTGATAGGTGGTCTCCCAGCCTTGCGTTTACCTCGGAAAGCTTTACAGAGAATATGCCTGTTTTAAAGGGGCCCAGATCGTAGCTTTCCGGGCTTACCTCATAGGTAATTCCATCAATTGTTTCAACCTTAAGCTTTGCCTTCAGGTCTCTCTCCCCTGTGTTCTTGACCGTTACCTTTGTTTCATTGGAGCCTCCTGTTACAAGCGTAACAATCTCAGGGGACTGCTCTATTGAAATGGCAAATATGTAATCGTTGCATGTGTGGTTCTTTGCAAACTGGTCCTCTGTGCAGCTGAGCGCGGCGCATTTGCTGTCCTTGCACTGCTGGCTGTCAGCACACTGGCTGTCCTTCGTGCATTCTGAGCCCTCTTCAGCGCCAGCTCCGCCTGAGCTGGGGGTTGAGGAGCTTGAGCTGGTCCCGGAATCGGTAACGGTTATCGCTATGCCCGTTATGTTGGAATAAACGGCCCAGTTTGAGATGGTTACTGAAGCATCGCTGCATGCTGTGTTTGAGGAAACGTTGCTGGCTGTTATAGTCCAGCCGAAGCCGCAGCCGGTTGTATTGTGGGCGGTCATGTTGAACGTGAAGGTCGCGCTATCTTTATCCGCAGGGCAGGTTGATGTGGTTGCTGCTGCCGTTGCAGCGCAGTTGCCTGCATTGAATGCGAGGGAAGCCCGCAAGGCTGAGGCTGGCCCGAGGTTATTTACAGTAGCATTAAACGCCCTGGTTGCAGCCTCTGCCATTGAAAAGCTTGTTGAGGAATTTGCAGTGAGATTGAAGCCTGTGTTGTTCACGCGCGTCTGGTTGAGGCTGCCCATGCCTGCCAGTATCGTTCCGCCTGCAGACTGGTTGGCTGCGATGGAAACCGAGTAATAGCCGCCCGGAGTGCCTGCAGGCACGGTGAAGTTGAGCACATAATCGGAGCCATTGTAGGGCTGCGCAGAGATGTTGTTGATTGTTAATGAGCCTGAAGATGGAACGCGCTTGCTTACATTATTCTCAACAAGCCACACGGAAAAGTTGGAAACTCCCAAAGCTGTTGTCTCGCTGCCGTTTATGTAAAATACCCTGTAAACTAGGGTGAAGTTCTCCCCAAGGGACATGTTAGCGGCAAGATTATCGCCGCCCGCGGAGGTTATCTGGCTTATTGAAACGTTAAGAGCTGTGGTCAGGTTCAGGTTTATCGTAACATTAAAGCCTCCGTAGGGGTATGTGTTGGAGGAATTGAGGAAAATCGAGCCTGTATAAAGGCCCTCTGTGTTAGTTGTCTCATTTGTATTGACGGTTATGTTAACTTTCAGTGTGCTTAATTCGCCTATTCCCAGGGTGGAGGGAGCCTCTGCGGAAAACCCTGCAAACCTTGAGCTGTTGTATAATTTGTTGGCGGAAGTTACCGGTGTTATATTGCCTATTGGCGCTGTGCCGTTGTTGGAGAGGGAAAGGGAAAAACTGAGAACAGTGCCGGATATGTTGAAGCCGGTGTTGGCTGTGAGGTTTACTGCCATGGCTCTCAGGGTGTTGTTTGCGAGCAGCATGCCTGCAGTTATGTTCGAACTTACCGGGAGCTCAAGAGCAGAGCCTCTTGAATCCGCGTATTTTATGCTGCCTTTTATAGTCCCGCCGCTGACATTTTGGGGGATTGAGAATGTCATATTCACAAACCTTATTGAATTGGAGGAGCCTGAAGCGTTGAAATCCTGGGCTGAATAGTCGGTTAAAACGAATGTGGATGCAGGGAGGTAATAGCGGACCTCAAAGGAATATGGGTCTGCGCTTGCTGAATTGTTTGAGATTTCTGTAATCCATGCACCTTCAGCAATGCTGGTCGTTTCTACATACTCCTCCTGCATGGCTTTTGCAGCATTGGCTAAGCGTGACTTTCCATTCGCAGCTGAAACGAGGCTGCCTGCGCTGCTGAACAGCTTAAGGGTGTAGTTGCTCCCGCCTGTCCAGTTTACTGAGGCCCTTATGCGGCTTGCGAAGGCAGGAACAATAAATGTGAAGTTCCTCTTTCCAGAGGAGGAGAAGGTTTCAGAATGGTAGATTTCAAGGGATTGAATGACATTGCCGAGTATGATATTCCCTTGATTGCGAAGAGTAAGGTTCAGGTTCTTTGCCTGTGAAACATTCATTGTCCCGAAATCTACGCTTGAGAGTTGTATATCACCTGTGGAGTTTGTCGCGTTTAGTGTTGTGAACAGGAGGTTTGAGGAATAGTTCTCCACGTCCGCAATACCATACACCCTTATCTCCCATAT
>CAYUWT010000063.1:0-6145 GCA_964448625.1 uncultured archaeon | reverse complement strand
GTTCTGTCTTTTGCGAAGGTTTTAATTGATTTTGATAGATTATTGCCACTGAAATCCCAAGGATTGTGCCAACAATAAAAATTACAGCCAACCAAACGATATTTTTCATTTTATTCCATCTCTCAAATAAGTATTGGTTAAACTTGTTTTTAAATCTTCCTCAAATTTATTCCTCTTCATTTTCACATTTTCCCATTCTTCAATCAGTTTTTATTGAAATCTAGCTAATTCTTAACGAAAAAGAGAAAAATTACATGTGATTTTTAAGGCTTCGAAAACAAAACTTTGCCAACTTTGCCAACCACTGAAGTATATGCAACCTGAGGCCCTTTTATAGGTTTTCTCCAATAAAATAGCTTTATATGGAGCAACAAACGCTGGGGATGACAATCAGGAAGGGGGAGGATTTTTCAGAGTGGTACAACGAAGCTGTGCTGAAGGCTGACCTCGTGGACTTTGCCAGCACAAAAGGCTTCATGTTCATAAAGCCCTACGGCTATGCCATATGGGAGAACATACAGAAGGCCCTTGACGGCCGTCTGAAGGAGATGGGACACAAGAATGCCTATGCCCCTGCCGTGATACCGGAAAAGCTGCTTTCGAAGGAAGCGGAGCATGTGAAGGGTTTTGCTCCGGAATGCTTTTACATAACGCACTCGGGGAACAGGAAGCTGCATGAAAAGCTTGTCCTGAGGCCCACAAGCGAGACAATCATATATGAGAGCTATGCAAAGTGGGTGAGGTCATGGAGGGATTTGCCGCTACTGCTCAACTACTGGAATTCCGTATTCCGCGCGGAGATAAAGATGACGAAGCTTTTTCTGAGGACATGCGAGTTCCTGTGGCAGGAAGGCCATACTGTGCATGAGACAGGAGAGAAAGCAGACAAGGAGGTCATGGACATACTTGGGATTTACCGCTGGCTTGTCGAGGAATGGCTTGCTATACCTGTGGTTGCAGGGAGGAAATCGGAGAACGAGAAGTTTGCCGGGGCTTTGTATACTACAGCGCTTGAGGCTCTCATGCCGGATGGGAGAGCTTTGCAGATGGGGACAAGCCACAACCTCGGGACAAACTTTTCGAAGGCGTTTGGCATAACGTTTCTTGACAGGGAAGAGAAAAAGCAGTATGCGTGGCAGACAAGTTGGGGGGTATCGACAAGGATGATAGGGGCCCTTGTCATGGTGCATGGGGATGATAAGGGGCTTGTGCTGCCGCCGAAAATCGCGCCTGTGCAGTCTGTCATTGTCCCCATCGTTTTTGAGAAGGAGAAGGAAGGTGTGCTGGAAGAAGCAAGAAAGCTGCATGCAAAGCTTGCCAAGAGGTTCAGGGTCGAGCTTGATGACAGGGAAGGCTATACAGCCGGCTGGAAGTTCAACCACTGGGAGCTGAAGGGCGTGCCTGTGAGGATTGAGATAGGGCCCAAGGACATTAAGAATAAACAGGTTGTGTTCGCAAGAAGGGATACAGGGGAGAAGGTGCAGATCAAAATGGAAAATATAGAAAATGAACTGGACAAATTGCTTGAAAAGATGCAGAAAGATATGTTTGCACGCGCGAAAAGGTTCCTTAATGAAAACATAGTTACGGCAAAGAATTTTGAGGAGTGCAGGAAAGCTATTGAGAACAGGAAAATAGTAAGGGTTGAGTGGGGCAATGACCCGAAAGCTGAGGAGGAGATAAAGGAGAAGACAGGGGCCACAATAAGAATTATCCCTTTTGATGAGAAACCTTCGGGAAAGTGCTTTTACACGGGAAAGAAGGCCGAGGTCATCGCTTATTTTGCGAAGGCGTATTGAGGCTCAAAGTATAATTTCAATGCCATGTGGGGAATTGCCAAAAAGTCTCAAGGCCAGGCTTTTCCGTTTCTTGCGCACTCACAACCTGCTATTAATCCCGCTGACAATCTCTACATATGGAAGCGAAATGGAAACTGATTGAGAGGCTTGACTGGGGGAGGTTTGCGGCATGGCAGGGGAACCAAAACCTGCCTGTTTACAGATGGTTTTATTACAAGGAGGCCTTTTCCCCTCAGCTCATATTTGAGATAGTGCGCTCTTTTGGCCTGGCAGAAGGGAATGTTGTTCTCGACCCCTTTTGCGGCGTAGGGACAACGCTGCTTGCATGCTCTGAGTTTGGGGTTGAAAGTGTGGGATTCGATGTGTCGCCGGTAACTGTGGTGACCACGCTGGCCAAGCTCCAGCAGGCCGGAAATTTAGGCGCAGAGATATTGGAAAGGGGAAAGGAGATTATTAAAAAACCTGGATATATAAAGGCTGCTGATTATTCAGAATATCGGATAGCTAAATACTTTGACAGGAAAACGCTGTGTAGCGTGCTGGCCTGCAAAAAGGAAATAGAACAGATAGAAAAGCCGCATACTAGAATCTTCCTGAAAATGGCGATGGTCAGAGCCGCTCTGGATGCGAGTTTTGCATACAAGGACGGCAGCGTGCTGAAAACAGGGAAGCGGAAAAGGGATTTCAGGAGGGCTTTCTCACACCACATAAAAACAATGCTAAGGGAAAGCGCAGCAGCTGAAAGGAAAGCAAAAGCATATGCTGTGTCCGCAAGCGCGATTGGAATGCCCCTGAAAAATAATTCGATAGATGCTGTGATAACCTCACCGCCTTATCTGAGGCAGGAGGATTACCGGAAGGTTTACCTCATCGAGAATTTTCTTCTGGGAGGCGAAAGGCAGGGATTTTTTGGGGAGGGAAAAGAAAAAACGGCTGCTTATTTTTCCGATATGAGGGCAGTTCTTAGAGAGATGCACAGGGTTCTGAAACGGGGAGGGAAAGCTGCCATTGTGCTCTCGAATGCCTATATGGAGAGGGTGATAGAATGCGATTTCATAACCGCTGAAATGGCGGAGAAGGAAGGGTTTGTGGTCAAGGCAATATATGTGCTGAACAAGAGACACGCGCTTGTGAAGAGGACAAAAAAGGTGGGGATGCTGAGGGAAAGCATGCTGTTTCTGGAGAAGGGTTAGCAGCAATTGGGTTTTTAATGAATCTTGTCAAATACATTCACATGAAAGAAGATGTTGGCCGCTGGTGGAAAAAGGCCAAGAAGGATTTGAGCACGGCTAAATTTCTGCTTGATGGGGAGAAATATGAGGAATCGGCCTTCTTTTCCCAGCAAGCTGCTGAAAAGGCACTAAAGGCGCTATGTTTGAAAAAGTTCGGTAAAATCAGGAAAATACACGACCTTGTGGAGCTTGGAAGAGACGCAAATCTGCCTGAAGAGTTGCTGGAAAAGGCAAAAGAGCTGACGTTGGCCTATGTTTATTCGAGATATCCTGATATTGAAGAGGCTGAGGATATGGAAAAGGCAGCAGCTGATTTCTTAAAATATGCGGAGAAGATAACAAAATGGTCAAGGAAAAATCTCTCATAGAGGGCATCAAGAGCTTCAAGGAAAAATTAAAGGAGGACTTTCCTGTAGATGCAATGATATTGTTCGGCTCTGCTGCAAGCGGTAAAATGCATAAGGACAGTGATATAGACCTTATTATAGTCAGCCGCAAATTTGAAGGTCTTAATTTTTTCAAAAGGGGGGCAAGGATGTACAATTACTGGGATCTGCGCCAACCAGTAGACTTCCTGTGTTATACGCCAAAGGAATTCAACAGGCTCAAAAACCAGACCTCCATTGTGAGGGAGGCGCTGAACAATGGCATTTATATAAACTAGCTGGCTACCCGCCCGTAAAAAGCGGCACAAGCTCGATTATAAGGATGAATGCTCCATAACCGCCTATCATGTAAATCAGCGCATGCTTCAAGCCTGCGGAAAAGCTGTTCTCTGCAAGCTTGCCTGCCGCCAGACCTGCGAAAAATCCCTGCAGGAGAATGAACGCAGCAAAGCTGCCTGTAAGAAAAGCGGGCGAAAAGGCGGCACCCAGAGAGGGCAGCTGGGGAAGCAGGAAAAGCTGCATCATGATCATGATTGCTATGAATATCGCGAATATCACATATATTGTAACAAGCTGAGCCCTTGCCGCAGAAGCCCTTTCACTTTTTATCTTCTCAATGACCTGAAGGGAGGCTGCCACAGCTGTCAGGGTTGAGGATATCTTGCCTCCGACCTTGTAGATCTCGATTATTGAATCCACGGCGCGGGCTATTATGTGCGAGCCCGTCTTTTTGGCAAACGCAATCAACGCCTTCTCGAAGGGTATGCCCCAGTTAACCTGTGAGGCAAGCGCATTCACATGCCTGGAGAGATGCCCATAGTCGCGCTTTGCGGTATGCTCAAGTGCAAGGGGAAGTGTCATGCCGCTTTCGATGGAGTCTGTGATGTCGCGCATCAGCTCGACAAATCTCTCCTCCATTTCCTTGATTGCGGTGTGCCTGCGGTAAAGCATCCATACACCAGGAACCCCTCCGATTAAGAGGCCGAGTATGTTCAGTATAGCTGAAAGGAGGGGGGAAAAGCGGTGCACGAAAAGGGTGCTGAAAGCAATGATAACAATGCCGGCAAGCAGAAATGAAAGCTCCCTTGAATTCCTTTTCAGTCCTCCGGGCTGGGCAGGCATATTAAGTATTGGTGCCTGCCTTAATTAGAAAAGGGTATAAAGCCTGCCAAAGCTGCCGCAAGCCCCTATTTCACTGTTTTCAAACGGGAGGCCTTCATAACAATCAAGCATTTCCCGCACCTTACGCTGAACGGCCTTTTCCAGGGAAGGACAATATGCGCTACATGGCTGCATTCGGGGCACACATAGTCAATCTCTGCGTCGGTTGAGCCTGTCTTTACAAGCACCCGCAGCCTGCCCGCCTCTTTTCCGTCCTTATTTTCCAGGATCCTGTTGGTTATGTAGCTGTACTGCCCCATACACATCTGCTCATAAATTGTCGCCTGCTGCTTAAAAAACAGTAGGGAGCGGGTATTTAAGGCGGCAGTCGCGCATCCTAATTTCCAACTGGGCATACGCATTTGCAAATTTTTGATAATCGTGTGTCTTCATAAGAGCAAAGTGTTAAACGCTTGCAGGCTTTTTCCGCTTCAGCTCGAGCCCCAGGAAATCGTGGGCCGCTATTGTGCTGGGAAACACTTTCTTCGCCTCCTCAAGGAGGGGCTTGATGCTTGTGTAGCGGCGGGAGAAATGGGTGAGCACAAGCTGTGTAACTTTTGCAGCCTTTGCAATCTCCGCTGCCTCCTTTGCCCCTGAGTGCATCCTGTTCTCCTGCTCGCTATCAAAAGTAGCGTCATGTATCAGCATGTCCGCTTCATTAGCGAGAGTCTCTATGTTTTTGCACGGGGCTGTATCGCCTGTATATGCAGCCTTCACACCTTTGCTGCATACCGCAACATCCTCCAACCTTATCTCCTTGCCTTTATGCGTTATTTTGCCCCGCTCCTTCAGCTTTCCTATAACAGGGCTCTGCCTGAGGCCGTAAGCTTTGGCCTTTTCGAGGTCAACGTTCCACGAATCGCTCTCCTGGAAGCAGTACGCCACCGAAGGGACAGTATGCAGCATGGGGATGGAAAGTATTTTGTAGCCTTTCGCTTCCTTTATTGCTGACACAGAATTTCCGCGGGAAGGGACATCATGGGCGATTATCTCAAAGGCCGGGCCCCAGTAATCCAAATCGAGTATGTCCCCTACAAACCTCTCCGCATCCGGCCCCCATATATGGAGCGTTTCCCTGCGCTTCTCAAGGTTCATGGTCTGTATGAGCCCTATGAGGCCCGCCCAGTGGTCCGCGTGCCAGTGGGTAATGAATATGTCATCGATTTTCATGAAATTAAGGCCCGCTGAAAGCAGCTGCCGCTGTGTACCTTCCCCGCAGTCCCATAGCATGCAGTCCGCTTCATACCGCAGCCATATCGCCGCATGGTTCCTTGCCTTTGTGGGAACGCCGCTCCCTGTCCCGAGGAAAACTATTTCGAGCATATAGGTTTATTTGCAAAAAGTATAATAAGCTCCTCTGAACTTCCTATCCGATTTCAGGGCCAGGTGGAATTACAAAATGCGCCTTTGCAAGGTTATTGGTTTCCGATTTTTCCAGAATCCTGTATGCCGCATCCGCAAGCAGCTCGAATGTATGGTTTCCGGAAGGCAGGCCCCTCAGCCTCAAAGCTGTGACCAGCAGGCTTGCTGTCCTGTTCTCCCCGGGCTTTATCGGTTTTATGTGCAC
>CAYUWT010000062.1:0-6232 GCA_964448625.1 uncultured archaeon | reverse complement strand
TGTGCCAATGGAAAGCGGAAGAAAAATCGTTATAGGAATCTATGAGAAGGTGTACATAACCAGCATAATACCGGCCTTCGAGGGAGACACGATGTTTGTGGGCTCGGCTGACAACAACATCTATGCAGTCTCTCTTAAGGACCGCTCCGTAATGTGGAAAGCCTCCACCTCAGGGGCCCAGTGGGGGATACCGATAGTCCACAAAGGGATGGTGCTTTCCGGAGGGTGGGACTGCAGGTTTTATGCTTTCGATATAAAGAACGGCAGCAAGCTGTGGAATTTCCAGACCAGCCTTGCCACGCAGGCCCCTCTTGAGCCCGATATACAGAAAGAGGAAATGCCCGCATTTACCGTCACGTGGCAGCCTGTTTCTGAGGAAAAAGAGGAGAGATATAAAAAGGGGAGACAGCAGAACTTCGAGTTTGGCGGGAGCTTATACGGTTCGCATGATTCGGGATACATGGGCAGCAGCAGGGAGTATATGGGGAAGAAGAGGGGTTATAGATAAAATAGTTTATAAATAAACCGACAAATAGATAATGTGATAGAAATGGAAAGGATAGTAAATGATCCGAAAATAATGCACGGAAAGCCTGTAATAAAAGGCAGCCGTGTGCCTGTAGATGTGATTCTAGGCAGCTTGGTCGGTGGCATGAAATATGAGGAGATTGAAAAGGAATACGGCGTCAAAAGAGAGGATATCATAGCCGCAATTGGATATGCTGCAAGATTTGTAATGGGAGAGCAAATAAGGCCGGTAAAAATGAAGGTATGAAGTTCCTCATAGATGCCGACTCGCCACTTTCTTTGGTGCAGATTTTCAGAAAACATGGCCATTCTGCTGCCCATGTAAGAGAAGTTTTGGGCCATGTAACCGACGATGAAATTTTTGTATATGCCAAGAAGAACAGGTATGTCATTGTCACAAGAGATTTGGGATTTGCAGAGATGTTCCTTGAAAGAAAAGGCCAGGGATTACTTCTCATCAGGTTGCCATATTACTTTACAGCTGATAAAATAGCCAAGGCCCTTGATGATTTTCTGAAAGGAACGGACTGCACACTGCTGGGCAATTCGATTACGGTGCTTGAACTGGGAAGATATAGGATAAAGAAACTTTAGCACACCTAATGTAAATTTGACTTTGGCCGGCTTTGAATATGGGTGAAATAAAAGAGAATATTGAAAGAATAAAGAAAGCCCTTCCGGTACATGTAGCCGTTGTGGCGGCTGCAAAATCCCAGCCTCCTGAGAAAATAGCAGAAGCCATAAAAGCGGGTATCGGGATAATAGGAGAAAACTATGTTCAGGAAGCTGCGGGGAAAAAACAAGAACTGGGTACATCGCCAGATGTGCCTCAAGTTCAATGGCACATGATAGGCCATCTCCAAAGCAACAAAGTGAAGAAAGCGGTTGAAATTTTCGATATGATACAGACAGTTGATTCCTTCAAACTTGCTGAGGAAATCAATAAACGCGGGGGGATTATCGGGAAGGTGATGCCCTGTCTGGTTGAGGTCAATATAGGGAGGGAAAAAACAAAAGGGGGCTGCATGCCCGAGGAGCTGCCTCAGCTTCTTGAGGAGCTTGGAAAGCTGGAAAGCATTAAAATAAAAGGGCTGATGTGCCTGGAGCCTTTCTCTGAAAACCCTGAGAACGCGGGGCCGTATTTTGCTGAAATGAAAGGGCTTTTTGAAAAGTCAAAGCCTATCGGTGGTGTTGAAATGGAAATATTATCGATGGGGACCTCGAATAGCTGGAAGGTTGCAGTTGAGGAGGGGAGCAATATGGTCAGAGTGGGGACTGCTATATTCGGCCCGAGAGGATATTAATCAGGGAGGCAATAGTAAGCATGGCTGAAGTGTCTAACCTTCTGCTTGGAGTGTTCATTTTTGCAGCGCTTGTGATAGGGATCATAATAGGAAGGATGCTTATGGCGCTGCAGGCCAAATCATACCTTGCGAAATGGAAGGCCGAGGTTGAGAAGGATATAAGGGGAGACGCTGTGAGCAGGAGCAGGGTAACGCTGGGAGGGAAGCTAGCGGAGCAGCTTGCGCCCTATTTCCCGGATTTCCCTTATGACCCGACAGAGGCGAGGTTCATCGGTAGCCCTGTGGATTTCATTGTATTCGAGGGGATTGCGCAAAATGAGCCGAAGGAGGTTGTTTTCGTTGAGGTGAAGAGCGGGAAAAGCGAAATGAGCGGAAGGCAAAAAAAGCTGAAGGAAGTGATAGAAAAGAAAAAGGTCAGGTGGGAGGAGTACAGGGTTGGATAAAAGCCGGCAAAATTATTTTCCAATAGCATAGAATCTGCAGATTTCAGCCCTGCCGAAGGCTGTTTCATACAGTTCTTTGAGTTTCCATATCGAATCCATGCTTGTAAACTGATTTTCCTGCCTTGCACAAAAGTCTGCATCAACAGCGCTCATGTATTCAATAGGTTTTTCTATGGTGCCGGCCAACCTGCCAAAGGAGTCACCGAAAGAGACATGTGCCAAACCTGCAATAATGCCTTTGGCTTCATCCATGGCGTTTTTGTCATTTGTGTAGCCGCATATGTGCACTCTGCCAAATGTGTTGTGGGTGACTTCATATCTCGTGCCTTTGTGAAAAACCTCTATGGTGAAGGACGCCAAAGGCTGCTCTCTTTCTATCTCTTCCATTGTGCAATACTTCTGAGACGCTTGCTCTTCTGCCTTCTGCCCTGCCGTCTGACCCATCTTTTGGGTATGGCTGTAAGAAATAAAAACAGATAAAAAAGGGCGTGCCGGGCATAGCCCATTTTCTGTCGTCCCCTCACGGTCATGCCGTGAACGGGGGCGGTAGCATCTGTCTGAGCGCCTTACTGGCTTGCACCCCGCGCCGGCAGCCTTCTCACCTGCCTTCCCTTTCTTCGCTCGACCCATTGCCGCCGTCACCAGCGGTTATCAGGTCTCATAGCTCCAGCGAAGGAGTCTTTTTCTCATGCCAATGCCGGAAAGCTTCCCAGCTTCTTGCTCCCGCAAGCGCGTTTTAAGCCTTTTTGGCTCAAGCCTTTTATTAAGCTCAATTGGAAAAGGCTTGGGTGAATGGAACTTCCTCATGACCCTTTCTTTTCACAAAAGAAAGCGTCAACGGAAAGAAAACCGCTCCGCTCCGATTTTGCAAAAAAGGGCCACGGCAGCTACCTGCCCGGCTCGCCTGTTATTTGTTGCCGCTCTTATTTATAAAGCAGTTTAACCCCTTGAAGGCGCGAAGGAATGCGCCCTTGCGTATGCGGCAGCGCCGAAAATAGCGACAACGTTGGTAAGCAGCACCATCAGCAGGACTATTTCAGTGAAGCCCGGAACTTCTGCGCCCAGCTCCGCGGGCAGGAAGGCCACGACAGTGGCGACGAAGCCGCGGGGGAGCATTATCGCTATTATCCTTGAGTAGGCGGAGAATTCAGGGTATTTGAGGAGCAGCAGCTTCGCGCTCAGGTAACGGCCGAGTATTATGAGAAGTATTATTCCCGAGATCACAACAAGTATGCCCTGTGTGACAGCTGAGGGGCTGAATATTATCCCCAGAAAAACGAAAAAGAAGGCCTTGACGAAGAATGCAACGTCACCCAGCACCTGCTTTATTGATTTCACCGCTGATTGGGACAGGGTTTTGAGAACATGCTCCTCCATGCCGATTCTTTTCATAATCCTGTGGGAGTTGCCCACAAGCAGGGAGAAAATCAGAACCGCTATCGCCCCGCTCCCCTTGAGGAAGCCTATCAGGTCATACATTATGAGCAAAAGGGCGAGGGTGTATGCGAACTTCAGCTGTGACTCTTTTGTGAAGTCCAGGGTGCGCAGCCATATGTAGAAAAATATAGCGCCGGCTGCTGCCGCGATAAGAACGCTCCCGAAAAGCGTCGAGGCTATGTCCGCTGCGCTTATGCCGACAGCTGACGTCCCCTTGGCCGCTATGAGCTGCGCTATTATCACCCCTCCTGTGACTATCGTGATGTCGTTTATCACCGATTCCAGGACAAGCAGCTGCTTCACATCAGCCCTCATCCGCAGGTTCTGGACAAGGTGGGAAACGGTAACCGTTGTGGTCCCGCTGCTCACCACACCGAGCAGGAGGGAGGGGAGGAGCGGCCAGCCGGCAAAATAAAGCATGAAGGCTGTTACAAAAACCGTGGTGAGGAAAAAGGTGATGATGGTGAAGATTACGGCCTTGGGGAATGTCCTGGCTATGTTGAAAATATCAAAATCGAAGCCGCTGTCCAGCAATATTATAATGAGGGCTATCGTGGTCACAAACCCTGCTATGGCCATGAAGGGCTCTGCAGGGACAAGGGGGCTCTCGTAGAACAGGCCGGAAACAGGGCCTATGAGCAGGCCGAGAGTAACCAGGAAAAGGGCCTCGGGTATCCTCGTCTTGCTAAAAAGAAGCCTGCCGAGGAAGCCTATGAGGATTATGAAGCCTATGAGAATGAACTGGTAGACAGGCATTTCCATTCTTGGATGGAGGGCTAATAAAACTGCATTAATTAGGGGCTGCCCAACACTTATAATCATGGCAATTGAGCTTCTCTTTTTCGTTGCAGGCTTCGCGCTCCTTGTGAAGGGAGCTGACATTCTGGTGGACGGGGCGGCAAGCATAGCCACCAAACTCCGGGTTTCCGCTTTGATGATAGGGCTTACTGTTGTCGCCTTAGGGACAAGCATGCCGGAGCTGGGAGTCAATATAGCTGCCTCTCTGGGAGGTGAGAATGAAATAACGCTGGGCAATATAGTGGGTAGCAACATTGCAAACATACTGCTTATTTTGGGCTTCACCGCGCTCATAATCCCCCTCAGGGTGAAGAATGAAACGCTGTGGAAGGAGATACCATACGGGTTCATGGCTGCGCTTGTTCTACTTGTGATTGCGAGCGATTCGCTGATTATGGGGAGGCGTTCGGTGATTGACACAACAGACAGCTACATATTATTGCTGTTCTTTTCGATATTCCTGGCTTATGTGATTGGAACTGCGAAAGCCCAGAGAAGCATAAGGAGCTTGTTCAAGAGGGAAAAGAGGTTTAAAGAATTCAGCGCTCCGTTGTCAATAGCGATGGTGATTGGAGGCATTATAGGGGTGGCGGTAGGCGGACAATGGGTGGTGTATGGGGCCGTTTATATTGCAGGGCTGCTTGGCCTGAGCGAGTTCCTCATAGGGGCTACCATAATAGCAATAGGCACTTCGCTCCCTGAGCTTGTCACGTCAGTGGTTGCCGCCTTCAAAAGGCAGGCCGATATTATGATAGGGATCATCTCGGGGAGCAACATATTCAACATATCCTTCATTCTGGGTATAAGCGGCCTCATAAGGCCCATAGCGGTGGATGGCATGAGGACTTTTGATTTGATGTTCCTCCTCCTCGCAAGCGGGCTGTTGTTTGTTTTTGTCTTCCTTGACAAAAAGAGGCTGCTGAGCAGGCGGGAGGGTGTTGTTTTTCTTCTCCTGTTCCTTGCTTACATCCTGTTCACTGTGTGGAGGGGTTAATCTTACTCATTAGCCCACTATTAATTCTCGTTGACAGATAGCTTATGCGTATGCTATTCACAGTAATAAGGAGATAAATTTAGGTGACATTATACGCTTTATCTTTGTGGAGTTCGAAAGCTATCCATTCTTCTTCATTTCCTGTCTTTATTTCCCTCTTCTTTGCCCATTATAAATCTGTATGCTGTGAGGGAGATTCCAAATATTCCTATAAATATAGCCCCCCATGAGATACCGAAATAGCCATGATATTTCGAAGATTCTATCTTAAAATCAAGTTCAATATGAGCGGAATTTTGTTTAGAGTATCCACAGGCTAGTATTGAGTATCGCAATTCGTTATTTGCTTGATAAAGTCCCAAGCTTGTATCAGAACTCTGCGTAATTTGTTTAAACTCCCCTTTAGGATTATTAGCTATTGAAACAACTCCTGTGAATTGCGTTTCATTACTAAGTCTTACAGAAACCCAGACAGGTATATCTGAATTATGAATGATAGTTATGTTATTCTTATTGCAACCGCCACGAATAGGCTCTCCTAATTCATTCATGATACCCGTTTTCTCAGTAGGTTGTGGGGTTAAAATCTCACTGAAAATTTCTGCTGCTGCGTATGAAAAGAGCAAAAGTATTATTACATATACTAGTCTCGTTCTTTTAGTATTTTTCATTTTAGGTAGTCCATTTCAACAGCCTATTCGATACTCTTTATCACTTTCAGCCTAAAA
>CAYUWT010000061.1:0-6245 GCA_964448625.1 uncultured archaeon | reverse complement strand
GCAAGCGCCCTGAGCACATTCCCATGTATCCCGTGCAGCATCTGGAACTCATACATCTCCTTTGGGAATCCGGCTTCCTTTATAAGCTCAAGGGCATATCTTATGAGACTTGTGTCATGAGTTGCAATGGCTATCCTTGATTCCTGCGGATATTCTCCTGTAATACCCATTTTGAGCGTTTCCGCAAAGTTGCGGTCCACTTCGCTCTTTCTTGTGTAGGCCACTTCTTCCGGCTCAAGATAAGCTCCTTTCACAAGCCTTACACTCCCCCCTTTCTCCATCACCTCATGCGCATGCTCCCTCGAATCCCTCAGCGCCATTTGTATCGCCAGAAGCGATTTGCTGTCAATCTCATGCACCATGTAATAAACCCTGAGCGCATCTTCAGCGCTGTCTGATTTCTCCGCATCAATCTCCGCATGGACCCCTCTCCTTTTCCCGTATTCCGCTATCCTTGCCATGTTCCGCATGCACAGCCCTTCCCCATTTTCCATGCCATAACCGTAATGCGTCAGCTTATGGGCCATGCTCGCGCCTATGCCAGCCTCTGCTATTGCATCAATATCCAGCAATGTCTTTTCCACAGCCTCCTCTACCTCCTGGCTTGTGTGCAGCTCCTCCCCTGCATAAGCGAAGCAGCTCGCTATTCCTTTTTCATGATAGTGATGCGCAACATCAAGCGCCTCATAAACGCTTTCCCCTGCCACAAACCTCTTTACAAGCGGGTCTGCAACCCTTCTCCCATAGCCTCCAGTAAAGAACTCCCTTGCCCTCTCACTTTCAGAAAGGCGCAATAAAAAGGCGCTGAGCGGATTTCTCATTCTCTCCCCAACGCTTAATTGCCGCAAAAATTTATATCTATAACTACCCGAACTTTAAAGTTCGGGAAATCGGCTACCCGAACATTAATGTTCGGGAAATTCCGTCAGCACGGCTTTTCCCTTGCAAGTCCCAGAAAGCCCAGCAACCCCCTCTGCTGCTTCCCCTTCTCCAGCAGCTCAGCCGTCAGCCACGTTTTCCTCACTATCTCCGGCCACTCTTTATTCTTCCCTATCCACTCCTTGAGCCATTTGTTGGTAAGCTCGTTGCTTGTATAGCCGGGGCCGAAGTCCCCGTATTTCCTCCTGAGCTTCGCTATCTCCTTCTCCCTCTCCACCTTTGCTATTATGCTGGCCGCTCCCACTATCTTGTGGTTCCTGTCAGCCTTGTGCTCCGCCTTTATTGCACTCCCGTTCCTCACCATCTTTTTGAGGATAAGCATGAACTTCTCCGTGTTGGGGTCCGGGCAGTCCACCACCACCTCATGAGGGGAAAGCAGGTTGATTATATCAGCCATCTTCATCCCTTCCAGCCTGTTCAGGTTAACTCCGCTCTTCCGGTAACTGTCTATCCTGCACGCCTCTATCTTTATCACAACAATATCCTTCGCTATCTTTTCAACCTCATCCGCAATCTTCACCCTCTTTTTGTGCGCAAGCTCCTTGGAATCCCTCACCCCCAGCTCCTCAAGCTCCTTCAGCCTGTCCTTCTCTATGGAAACACCTGCAATAACCAGCGGGCCGATAACGGCTCCTACAGAAATGCAACACAGCTAAAATGCAGGGTTACACTTTCTCTGCCAGCCTCATCAAGCCCGGCTATTACAACACTACTATCTTTTTTTGGATTACTCTCCTCTTCCATAGTTGTCCCTCCCTTTTAACAAGACCGAGTCTTTCCAATTCTTTTAACCTTCTAAATGCGGCTTTCCAATTAACTTCTAGATGGTTAGAAATTTGTTTTGTGGTTTTTCCGGCTTTAAGGATATGAAGTATTTCATTTTTCCTATCTGAAATTACAATAATATCACAGTTTATCTTAATCCAGTAATCTCTGCTCCTCACTCGATAATTATTAACTTTTCCTTCCTTTTTGAGCATAGTTAAAATTTTGCATATCCTTGCAGGCGAACGCTCAAAGTATTTGGACAACTCTATGGCAGTATGAGGTTTGTTTAAATATCCTAAAATATTGTATTTTAAATAATTTTTTGGATAGTGGTGTTGCTTATAAGAACTCAGCATCTCCCTGAATTTTCTATCTTTTTCTTTGTGCAGTTTTGCTATCTCTATTTTCAATAGCTTCTCTAAGTTCTTTCTGCCGGAGATTACATAGCTCCTTTCGGCTGGTGAATATGTGAATTGCACACTAAGATGCTCCAGCATTTTTTCCAAAAATTCATCTCTTTTCCCTTGAGCTATCCTCAAAGCCCTTGACTTGCGTTTTTTGGAGAATTTTATGTTTCCTTCACCGGCAAAAAAGCCCTGCAAAATATATGTATATAGACTCTCCTTTTTCTTTAAGCCCTCTACTTTCATTTTCCATTTTTTAACAAATGGGACTCCAGAAACTCTGTATATAAAATACGGTCTGCCTGACCTCATATCTATATAATTTCTGTACTCAACGTCTTTAATAGATGGCGTATAAATTCCATTTTTATTATAAACATAAAGCCTTGCTTTTCTCTCAAAAGGATACATAGAAATGAGGGTTCTATGAAAACATTCTATCAATTCAGGGTTATTATTGGTAAGCGTTATTTCACTATTTGTTTTTTTATCACCTTCGGCTAACCATAGGCCAGCGTTTTGGGCAATTCTTTGTTCGTCTATCTTCATAATACATTATATTCTAGTTAAATATAAATAGGCCCCATAAAGTATGTTATTCCATAAACCGAAAATCCATTTTCTCATTCTCAGTAAAATGAAAAACTTGCATGTCTTTCTTGGGGAAGTGTAGTATTTATCGTCGCAGGAATATAAAACCCCATTACAATAATCAACTCATAGCGGGGTGGAGCAGCTAGGAGTGCTCGTTGAAACCTTTTCCAAATGAACCTGTTAAAAGGTTTCATCCAAAAAGGAAAAGGGATGCGAATGGCTCATATGCTGTTCTGGGACACCCAAAGCGCCACTCTTAAAGCAGGAAGGGTGCGGTTATAGGTCGGTGGTTCAAAGCACCCTTTTCCGGTTGTGCTTGACAAAAGCGTGCACGGAAAACGGTGTGGAAATCCACCCCCCGCTATTCATTTCCCCCGCATGGCTGCCATTGCTGAGGCTAAATCGGTTTCATCAGATGCGGCCAGCTAAAACTTCCTCAGCGGCACGAAAGCGCACCCCCCATGGTTCTCCCTTTCAATCCCACTCGCGGTTTTCACAAGCCTCACAAGCTCCTGAACCCAGCCGCTCCCCACAGGAGCAAGCAGAATCCCATGTGCAGCGAGCTGCTCAATTAAGCTGGAGGGTATAGACGGAACCGCGCATGTGACGGTTATTTTATCATACGGTGCATTCTTTTCCAGCCCTTTATAGCCATCCTTCATTGTTATTTCCACATTCCTTATCCCGGCCTTTTTCAAGTTCTCACCTGCAAAAGAAACAAGCTGCTCATCTATTTCCGTTGTGTAAACCTTTTTCACAAGCCCTGAGAGAACGGCAGCCTGGTACCCCGAGCCCGTCCCAACTTCCAGCACAACATCCTTTCTCCGCGGCTCAAGCAGCTCGGTCATTATCGCAACCATGTGCGGGGCTGATATTGTCTGCCATCCTCCTATGGGCAGGGGCTCATCCGCATATGCGTATCTCTCCATACCCTTCGGGACAAACAGCCTCCTGTCAGTCCTTTCAAAAGCCTCTGCGATTTTCCGTGTTTTCAGATACCCTGCATTTATCAGGCGGTTCACAAGGGAGCTGCTGGAGCCTTCCATGATATAAATCTGGGGGCGCAGAATTAATATGGGGTTCAGGGACTTCTGCATTTACGAAAGCGCTGAAAGCGCTGGGCAAATAAGGGAGTTTGCAAAGGCGCTCGGCTTTTCTGATATGGCATTCTTTTCCCATGAACTGAAGGAAGAGGCGCACATGCTTGCTGACGTAAAAAGCAGGGCAGACATGAAAGCGCTGCCCGCGGGCATGAAGATTGTAGCAGTATGCTACAGCGCAGAAACCGCAAGACTTGCTATAGAAAAGGGAGTTGCGGCCATAATACCTCCGTGGAGGGAAAGGCATGCCGGGATGAATTTTGTTGCCGCAAAGCTTGCCGCTGGAAACAGGGTATCCATATTCTTCCCCTTCTCCGAGCTGTTGCATTCAGCAGGCCATGAGAGGCTCTCAACTCTTGCAGGCATGAGGTAAACGGCATTGCTTGCAAAAAAGCACAAGGCACCGTTTATTCTCGCAAGCTTGGCAGATGAGAAATGGGATATGCGCTCCCCTTCGGAGCTTATAGCCTTCGGGAAAACCCTGGGGTTCGATGAGAAGGAATGCAAAAATTCAATGAGGGCGACAAATACACCTTGATTTTAATCATAAAATGTAGTCGGTACCCCATTAGAAAAGTGTGGATAATTTATAGATAATTGTGAAAAGCGGCATACTGCGTGCATATTTCATAAAGATAAAGGCCATAAACAGAATGGTATTATAAAAACGAAATGAGGCGACTATATATCCACACTAATGTGGTGGGGTACCCAACTTCTTTAACGAGTATAATTTCACGGTCTTAATCACAAAGTATCAAGTAACAAGTGGATGGGCGGCCTGCACAGAGCTATTTAATCCTATTTTCAATTAAACCCCATGAAGCTCGCGATATTCTCCGATTCCCACCTCGGCTTCGGTAAAGGGGCGGAAAGGGGTGAGGACAGTTTTGAAGCGTTTCAGGAGGCGGTTGAAAAGAGTCTGGACTGCGACGCGGTTATCATAGCCGGGGATGTTTTTGATTCCAAGGAGCCGGGAAGCGAAACTATAGGGAAGGCAATAGGCATACTTTCAAAGGCCAAACTGCTGGAAAGCGGGGCAAAAATAGCCGTATGGAAAAACAGGGAAAGCCTGCTTAACGGCCTTTCTCTGATGGGCATGCCTGTGCTCATGCTTGCAGGGAACCATGAGAGAAGGGCAAAGGGCTTTTCAAACCCTGTTGAGTCGCTTGAAAAGGCGGGTTTTGCGGTTTATCTCCATGCGCAGTCAGTTGTCCTGCAAAAGGGAAAGGAAAATGTCGCAGTCCACGGGCTTTCAGCCGTACCCGACCAGTTCTTCCCGGAGGTAATGAAGCAATGGTCCCCCCGCCCTGTGGAAAGCTGTTACAATATTCTTGTGCTACACCAGATTTTTGCTGAGTTCGCATTCTCAGAAAGGGGGCTTTCCCTTGACTCGGTTCCTTCAGGCTTTGATTTTTACATTGACGGGGATGTGCATGAGCCTCAGACAGGCAAGCTGCACGGTAAAACATTTCTGGTTGCAGGCTCCCTCATACCCACGCAGCTGAGGAAAGAAGCGGTTAAGCCCAAGGGCATATGGAAGCTCGATACGGCAAACAGCAAACTGGATTTTCATCCGCTTGAGAATGCGAGGAAGGTGTATTATTTTGAGCTGAAAAGCCCTTCAGAGCAGGAGGTGGAATCCGTTATGCAAAAGATTACTTCAGAAGAGCATAAGAAACCCCCCCTTGTAAGGTTCAGGGTTTCAGGTAAATTTGAAGTGGAAAAGGATATCACAGAAAAATATTCCGGGAAAGCTCTGGTAAGCTTCCAGAAGGAGGCGGAAAAAATAGAGTTCAAGGGAAAGGATATCCTTGAGCACAAGCTGTCTGTGGAGGAAGCGGGAAAGAAAACCCTGAGGGAAAACCTAGGTTCAGCAGGCTTGAGCCCCCGTTTTTTTGAGGAGCTTTTTGAAATACTGGCAGAGGGGGACAGGAGGAAGGCGGAGGAGTTTTTGGAGAAGGCGGATGCAAGGGAGTTTGGGAGGAGGAAGCAGGAAGGGTGAGCGAGGGCTCAAATGCTTTTGCGCTGAAATCCATGGTTTTGAAATTGCAGGCAATTTATATAGACTAAATAATTCAATTATATTATAATGAGAAAATGGGTTTTTGCGTCCCTTGCCATGATTTTTGTCGCATTCATACTGTTTGTGGCCTCAGTCATCGGCGATGTGGCCACTTACAACGGCGCTTCCGAAGGCTTTGTGGAAAACGGCACAGCATCGGATGTTGGGACAACGCTTGACTCCAATGATGACACATTTTGGACTATAAACTCATCCCAGCACAATGGCACCCTTAAGGCTATCTTTGATGAGAATGCAAACTCCATAAATTCAAACATATGGGACAATACGGCAGATGGAGACTGGACAAACTCAACAACAAACGCCTGCAATGGGACAAGCTTTAGCGATAATGCAACAGGTCTCTCACATCTG
>CAYUWT010000060.1:0-6359 GCA_964448625.1 uncultured archaeon | reverse complement strand
AAAAAGTCCCGCATGCGGGACTTTTTTAATAGCCTTTTCCCAGTATATTCAGATGGACACCTGCATAGTGACTGGGGGAGCGGGATTGATAGGCTCGCATCTCGTGGACAGGCTTATAGTAAACTACAGGGTAATCTGCATAGACAACCTCTCCACGGGGAGGGTGGAGAACATAAGGCGCCATCTGGAAAACAAGAATTTTGTGTTCATGGAACATGATGTGAAGGAGCCTGTTGAAATTAAAGGGGATGTAGGCTTCATATTTCACTTGGCAAGCAGGGCAAGCCCTGCTGATTTTCCTAAACAGCCTATAGATATACTACTTACAAATTCCCTCGGCACATATGACATGCTTGAGCTTGCCGCTGAAAAGAACGCAAAATTCCTGCTTGCCTCAAGCAGCGAAGTGTACGGAGACCCTCTCCGCCACCCGCAGAAAGAGGATTATTACGGGAATGTGAACATGCTGGGAATCAGGGGATGCTATGACGAGGCAAAGAGGTTTGCAGAGGCTATGTGCATAGCTTTCTGTAGGGAAAAGAAATTGGATGTGAGGATTGCGAGAATTTTTAACACATATGGTGAACGCATGAGGCCGGATGATGGCAGGGTGATACCGAGCTTCATAACAAGCGCTCTGGGGAATGAGGATATTCTTGTCCACGGCATGGGAAACCAGACCAGGACATTTTGCTATGTTTCGGATATGGTTGAAGGCCTTATCCGGCTCATGCTTGCGGAAGGTATGGGAGGCAGGGCAGTAAATATCGGCGGCGTTGAGGAGATTCCTATAATAGAGGTGGCAAGGCTGGTAAAGCGGCTGACAAAATCAAATTCAAAGATGGTGTTCACAGATTTGCCGGAAAACGACCCGCTGAAGAGGAAGCCGGATATAGAGCTTGCGAAAAAATGCCTCGGCTGGAGGCCTTCCATCACTCTGGAGACAGGGCTGAAGAGAACAATTGAATACTTCGCGGCCGTGGTATGAATCCGCAGAGGGCTTTATGGGTTTCGCGTATTCTGTCGTAATCCCGACGCTGAATGAGGAAAAGCGCCTTGGGGCCGTTATTGAAGGCATATTGAAAGTGATGAAGGATGTTGAGATTATAGTAGTGGATGATAGCTCTGATGATAGCACTGTCGAGATTGCGCGAAAGCTCGGGGTAAAGGTCATATCAAGGTCACACAGGATGGGCAAGGGGAGCGCTGTTGTGGAGGGGCTAAAAGCTGCTAATGGGGAGGTTATAGGTTTTGTCGATGCCGACAGATCGATACCGGAGAATGATATCCTTAGGGTTTTTGAGGCCGCAAAGGGGTGCCTTGCCATAGCGAGCAGAAAGCATAGCGGTTCTGTAATACTCAGCAGGCAGCCGCTCATGAGAAGAGCGGCAAGCAGGGTTTACAATTCTATAGTGAGGCTGCTTTTCGGCCTGCCCTTCAAGGATACGCAGTGCGGATGCAAGGCGATGGACAGGAAGGTGGCGGAGCGGCTTATAGATCTTGTAAGCTCAAAGGGGTTTGAGTTCGATGTTGAGCTTTTGCTCGCTGCGAAAAAAAAAGGCGTTGAAATCAGGGAGATACCTGTTAGCTGGGGCCACCAGGAAGGCTCAAAGTTCAACCTCACCAAATCGCCGGGGATGTTTTTTTCTCTCCTCAGGCTGCGTTTTAAATAAACTGGGACAAACAGTAGTTATGAAAAACAGCGCATCATCGCTAATCGGCTTCTTCGCCCTCTTTGTTTCCATGAGCGTGGTCTTGTCCAATTGGACAGGGAGGGTATGGATAAACTCGCCTCT
This sequence comes from uncultured archaeon, assembly GCA_964448625.1. Taxonomy (GTDB): domain Archaea; phylum Aenigmatarchaeota; class Aenigmatarchaeia; order QMZP01; family QMZP01; genus CAYUWT01. Next base: position 4,563 of record CAYUWT010000060.1, on the reverse strand, counting down.
CATGCTGGTGTCCTCGGCTGCAATAGCGTTCCTGCTTTTCAGAAAGGCTGGCATGCCTGAAACAAAAATAGCAAAGCTTGTGTATCTGGGTTTTGCAGCCGCCTTTGCTCTTGGGGCATTTTCCATGATATTCGTGCATCCTTTTTACCCTGTAAGCGCCGATGCCCTCCATGTTGTCCACACAAGGATAATAACTGATGTTATACCGCAAAGCTACATGCCGTATAGCGGGCTTGCATTCACCTACCAGACAGGTTTTGCCCTCTTCAGCAATATCTTCACGGATATTGTTTATTTTGCCCCTGATTACCTTGTGGTCTGGTTCCTAGGCCTGCTGTTCTCATCGCTCCAGACAATACTTGTTTATCTGGTTGCCTCAAAATTCTTCCCGCTAAGGATTGCAGCAATCTCCTCCCTGCTTTTCATAGGGACAAAAACCGTTTTCCAGTCAATGTTCTTTGGCGTCTACCCGCTTAATATGGCGATATTTTTGTTCCTGTTCTCCTTCTATCTCTTCATAGAGAGAAGCAGACTTTGCTATGTAACTCTTGCAGCGATGCTTGCTGCACATCCGTTTGGCATTTTCCTGTGGGCCATGTTTTTCCCTCTTTATTCTTTTCTTAATTCGAGGGTGAAGGAGTTCCTCTTCTCGGTGCCTCCTGTCATACTCCTCAGCATGCCTTCGCTTCTCACAACATATTCGGTTGTGGGCGGCAATGCGCCTTCGCTGGCTGGCTTCATGGAGACAAGGTTTTTCCCGGCTGTTGCTGCCCTCCCCCTTTGGGCAGGCGGCCTTGTGTTCCTGCTTGCGCTATCTGCGACAGCCCTGATCCTCATTGAGAGAAAATTCACAAAAAATTCGGTTTACTGGGTGGTGTGCTCCGCAGTCTCGCTCCTGCTGTTTCTTGCAGCCCACATGACAGGCTACCAGCATGCAGAAAAATTCATAGTGCCTGTGACCTATAGCTTCCTGTTTTTCTCCCTTTTCCTGTTCTCACTAAGGCAGAATATTCTGGCAGGAAAGAGGTATTATTATGCTGCGGGTATGATTCTTGTGCTCTCCATAGCCCTGTTTTTCTCAAGCTCCGAATTGAGGCATGGTATGGGACTTGATTCCATGGAACCTTCACCAGAAAGGAAGCTGAGCCCTGTTGAAGGGGCTTTTGCTGAAAGGTACAGGGAATTTGACCCGGAGCTGAAGAAAACGCTTTTCGTGACCCATGCAAGCAGCTGGAGTGCCATTCTTTCAAACAAAATACCTTTCAGCGTGAGGAATGCGCATCTTGTCCCTGACTCCGAGGCACAGATCCTTGATGGGAAAGAATGGGAGCAGATTGTGCAGGAGGATATTTTGTGGAAAAGAATACGTGATGGCTGTGTGGAGTGCATGGAAGGATTGGACGTGAGCTATATTGCGGTGAACGGGAACATATATCCTTCCCATATTGATTATCTGGATTCGAAGAACTATGAAAGGGTTTTTGAATACGGAGGGTTTGTGGTTTATGCAGGTTCCTGATTACGGAAAACTTAAAGGGGACATGCATGATGATTTCAGCAGGTCGGCCAACCCTGTAAGGTCATGGTTTCACCGCTCGCGCTTCAGGCTGGTGAGGAAGCTTGTGGAGAAATATTCTGAAATTGATTACCCGAACTTTAAAGTTCGGGAAGATAATTACCCGCGCATTAATGCGCGGGAAGTTGTTGTTGATTTGGCATGCGGTTCAGCCTCATGGAATGAAAATAACAGGAATTGATATAAACCTTTCCGGGCTTTGTGCGGGGCTGGAAAAAAAGAGGCTCACTCATGCTGTTATAGGCAGCATGGACAGGCTGCCCATGAAGGAGGGCTGTGCTGACATGGTGATTGCCGCGGAGATAATGGAACATCTGCCTGATTACTGCGCCTTCCTTGCATCAATCCACAGCATGCTGAGGAAAGGGGGGAGGCTGATACTTACTGTGCCCTACGATACCAATCTGAGCCTTTGGAAGCCCTTTTTTAAGGTCCATTGCTTTTTTCAGGGGTATGTTATGGGTAAGGAATACTTCAAAAAGGAAGCTGGCCATATAAACCGTTTCTCGCCGCAGAATGTGAGAAAACACCTTGAAGGAGAAGGATTCAGGATAATTGAGCAGTTCAGCAACAGGAGGTTCACTATCTTCGCCGTTGCGGAGAAGGCTTGAGATATTTATTGCCTCCCGCCTTATTGTAGAGGTATATGAAAATCCTTGTCACAGGCGGAGCGGGGTTCATAGGCTCTCATCTTGTTGACAGGCTGGTTGCGGAAGGCCATGAGGTGAGGGTTGTGGACAGCCTTGAGGAGCAGGTGCACCGCGGCAAAAAGCCTGATTATCTGAACGGGAAGGCTAAATATATATCCGGGGACATCAGAGACAAATCAGTTCTTGAAAAATCTCTGAAAGATGTTGAAACCGTTTTCCACGAGGCATCTGCGGTGGGTGTTGGCCAGTCCATGTACGAAATCGAGAGATATATGGATGTGAATGCGCTTGGGACGGCAAGGCTTCTTGAATGCCTTGTTTCCAGAGAAAATTCGGTAAAAAGGCTGGTAGTCGCAAGCTCGATGTCGATTTACGGGGAAGGGAAATATTCGTGCGGAGAATGCGGGGATGTTTATCCGGGGCTGCGCACTGATAATCAGCTGAAAAGGCGCGTGTGGGAGCATATCTGCCCGTCATGCAAAAGGGGTTTAAAGCCGGTTCCAACCCATGAAAGCAAGCCTCTTGCCCCAAACTCCATATACGCAATCTCCAAGAGGGACCAGGAGGAGATATGCCTTGTTGCTGGCCGGGCTTACGGCCTGCCCGTGGTTGCGCTCAGATACTTCAATGTTTACGGCCCGAGGCAGTCTCTTTCCAATCCTTACACAGGCGTTGCAGCCATATTTTCTTCCAGGATAAAGAATGACAATCCGCCCCTTATTTATGAGGACGGCCTGCAGACCAGAGATTTCGTTTCAGTGCATGATGTGGTGCAGGCCAACATCCTTGCACTCAAAGGCAGGATGGATTACGGCGCATTCAATGTGGGCAGCGGGAAGCCTGTAAGCATACTTGGGGTTGCGGAGACGCTCATAAAGCTTTATAACAAACGGTTCAAGCCGAACGCAATAGGCAAATTCAGAAGCGGGGATGTGAGGCACTGCTTTGCAGACATATCCAAGATAAAAGAGGCTGGATATGCGCCTGCTGTGAATTTTGAGGAAGGCATGAGGGAGCTTGTTTCATGGGGAGAGAAAACGGAAGCAGTAGACTTTACGGAGAAGGCCCAGCAGGAGCTTGTGTCCAGGGGGCTGGTGGAGAGTTAGCCGGTTTTGTACACAATAAAGTCCCCGAATTCATGGGGTGTTTTGTAGCTATCGTGCAGGCATTTTGCAAGCAGGGGGCTGTTCTTTGCCTCCCATGTTTTTCTTAAAACAGCAAATGCCACCTTTTTTCCATTCAGCCACGCAACGCAATCGCTTTGGTCTGGAGGGGGTTCCACAGAGTTCCTTTTGGCGTAATATGCAACATCGTCGGAGGATAGTATAAGAGAATTTGCGGCGCTGTTTTCCCTTACAAATGCGGCAGCTCCTAGTATCCCTCTGTCCCCGTACTGGTACATTGTGGAATAGCCTGCAACCAGGTGGCCTGCATTTATGTAAAGCGCGGTTGAAAGAAAAAGGATGAACAGGTATGGAACAGCGTGTTTCCCTGCAAATTTAACCGCTGGCAGAAGGATTATGAGGGGCGCGGAATAGAGGGCAAGCTGCATTAACGCTTGCGAAAAACTGGAGGGAGGCATAAGCGGGTCAGGGATTACAAAGGCGTAAAAGAGCGCCGGAATCAAAAAAACGGCCGGGTATATTATTTTGTTTTTGGAAGGGCCGAGGTCAAAATTAACAGCTGATATTTTTGAGGCAACGAGAACTGAAAGAAGAGGCAGAGCCGGGGTTATGTACTTGGGGAATTTCCACGGAGACTGGCCCACGAAAATATACTGTAAAATAATAAGCGAAACATATATTGCGAGGAATGTTGAAAGGGGCTTTTCTTTTGGATTTTTTATGACGGTATAAAGCGAATATATGAGCAGCATGGCAAGCGGAGGGGTAAGCCACAGATAATCCGCCCTTAAGCCTGAAAAAAGCACCCCTATGGCCAGGTATTCAAAAGGCCCCCGCGATAACGAATGGGAAAGGGTGGTGGCATTTGTGGTGAAGGGCAGCCAGAAGTCAACGCTGTAAATGACGGAATAACCAAACCATGCTGCTGCAAAGAGGCCAAAGCCTGCAAGCCCTACAATGATGGGGTTTTTAACGGCTTTCGCGCGGTTTCCGCTTAGGAGGTGGTAAGCGGATATTGAAACAAGCAGTATGGGAAAAAGCGAGAACTTGGCCCAGAGCATAACGGCAATTGCAAAGGAAAGTATGGCAGTCTTTTTGAATGAGTCCCTCACACTTACGAAGAAGTAGATGAAAAGGGTGGAAAGAAAGGTGAGAATGCTGTTATCGATATCTATGAGGAGCGAGCCCTGGATTGCAAGGGGGATTGCCATGT
>CAYUWT010000059.1:0-6465 GCA_964448625.1 uncultured archaeon | reverse complement strand
AGGGGCGTTATTCAGCATGCTTTTTGTGCACTTCGTGCAGAGGCTGGATACCACAAGCATGTCAGTTTTGGACGCCAGTATGCGCGATGCCCTTTCTCTGAACTCCCTGATTTCCCTGTTGGTGAGGGTTCCAAGCGAGAAATTGACAGATACCCTCTGCATGCCAAAATCCGCAAGCCAGATACGCCTCAATTCTGACGGCTTCCTGCCCGAAATCGGCATTATGCCGCTTCCCCATGAAGCGAAGAAAGCCCAGCTGCGCCTTTCCCTTTGACTCCACGAATTTTTTTGCAAGCACCGTTGATATGCCGGAGCTTGCGACTTCCACTTGCCTTTGCCGGATAAGGGCAAGGCTCCCTCTCTTGCTGGGTATGAGCCTTCCTACAGGAATTCCAAACTTTCCGAGGAATACAATATCTACATCATGCTCGAGGGCTAAACCTACAGCTCGTGCAGAAATCGAAGATGGCACGAGAACTATGATTTTTGATATTTTCCTTATGGGAAGCTCTTTTTTGGCTTTTGTTTTCGGGTTGAAAAGCTATCCTCTCCCCGGATTTTCTGATTCTTGTGCCGAACTGGTTGATTATGAGGTCCATATACCATCATTGCATGCCAGCTTTTAATTCCGTTTTCCTTTAATTGAAAGATGATATCCATCGGCATCGAAAGCACAGCGCACACATTCGGGGTGGGGATAGTTGATGATAAAGGAAAGATTTATTCAGATGTGAGAGCGGTATACAAAGCCCCTGAAGGCTGGGGCCTCAAGCCTGCCGAGGTCGCGGAGCACCACCGCAAAGCGTGCGAGAACACGTTTGGGAAAGCGCTGCTTGAGGCCGGACTGAAAATCACTGATATTGATATAATCTCTTTTTCCCAGGGGCCCGGGCTCCCTCCGTGCCTCTCCGCTGGCTTGGAGTTCGCAAAACAGGTTTCACGGGTTTCAAAAATCCCTCTGGTAGGAGTGAACCACTGCATAGCGCATATAGAGATAGGCAACCTGCTGTGCGGCTGCAAAGGGCCTGTAGCTGTATTCACTTCCGGGGCAAACACGCAGATAATCTCAAAAGTGGAAGGCAGGCATTCTGTCTTGGGTGAAACGCAGGACATAGGGTTAGGGAACGCTCTGGACAAGTTCGGCAGGGCTGTAGGCATAGGGTTCCCCGCAGGCCCCAAAATAGAAGAGATTGCCAAAGGAGGCAGCTACATACCGCTCCCATACACAGTAAAGGGAATGGACCTCGCGTTCGCAGGGCTTGTAACAGAGGCTGAAAGGCAGGCAAAGCATAAAGGAAAAAAATTAGAGGATGTTTGCTACTCTTTGCAGGAAATAGCCTTCGCCATGGTCGCGGAGGTGGCGGAAAGGGCTATGGCCCATTTAGACAAAGAGGAGCTGCTGCTTACAGGAGGCGTTGCAGCCAACTCGCGCCTGCAGGAGATGCTCTCAATAATGTGCAGCGAGAGAGGAGCAAAATTTTTTGCATGCCCGAAGAAATACTGCGGCGACAACGGGGCCATGATAGCGTGGACGGGTTTGCTTGGCGGGAACAGAGGGGAGATTGAGATAAAGCCCAGATGGAGGGTGGATGAGTTTTGAGTTTTTATTTCTTTTCTCCCACCCTAAGGATGGGCAGCCAGCCGCCATTCAAGGTGGAGTTATCACACGGATTTTGCACAGACTATGATGTCAGCGAGATAGATTTCATGCGCAGCAGCCTCCATAGCATGGGGCTGATAGGCTATGACCCCGCTGCAGAAGACACATACGGTTCTGTCAGCCGGAGAGTGCCGCATTACAAAGGCTTCTCATGCATAGCTACTGCAACAAAGACAGGCGGAATGGAAAGGCTTTCCCTCCTCGACTATGTAGTGGTGCTGGACTGCGACCCTGCAAGGAAAATAATAACTGCAGAGGGCTGTGCTTATCCTTCGCGGGCAACCCCTGCATTGTGGGCCACCCACATGGGAAGCGGAGCAGAATTTGCGGCACATTACCATAACAGGGGTGTATGGGATAAATCAAGGGAACTTGGCCTGCCGACCACCATGATGGGCGCCGGCCCTGGCAGCTATCGCCTTTTCCAGCAGATAGGGAATCTTTTTGAAGACGGGCATGTCATGAAGACCCGGGCCTTCGCCATAGGCGCTGAAAAAGACGGCCTTATAGTGTTCGGCTCAAGCCCGGAAGAAGTGCTCGACCGTATAAAACGCTATGCTGATGAGGCGGAAAGACTGGCTCAACATATATAACTCAGTCTTAAGTGAAAGAATTCACAATAAATGATGGGCCTTGAAACCTCGCGCATATTCATTCTTGGAAAAAACAAGGAGCTCTCCATAGCCGAAATCCTCTCATGGCTTGAAGCGCATGGGAGCGCTTTCAGGATAAAAGACATAGGCAAATATTTTCTCCACCTGCAGCTTGACCGCGAAGCCCCTCCGATAGAGCAGCTGGGAGGAACGATAAAGATTGTGAAGCCGCTTTTCGAATGCAGTGAAAAGGAGCTGCCTGGGTTCATGGAAAGCATGCCGCTCGAAAGCCTTTTTCCCCGGATGGAAAAAGAGAATATCTTTGGGGTGAGCCTCTACGGGACAAAAAACACAGAGCCCCATATGCAGGCAAGGCTGTCAATGATAATCAAGGAGAAGCTGAAGGAGGAGGGGAAGACGGCAAGGTTCATGCCCTCCCGGCCCAACGAGCCGTGGCTGACACATGTCGAAATAATAAAAAAGGATTTGATAAAGAAGTCAGCCGATATCTGCGTGTGCATAGCGGGGGAGAAGGCCTACATAGGCAGGACAGAAGAGGTCCACAACCCCTTCGGGTTCCAGAAGAGGGATGTTGGCCGGCCTTCACAGCGCACAGGCTTGAGTATGCCTCCGAGGCTTGCGAAGATACTTGTCAACCTCTCCGGGGCGCGGAAAACGCTGTTGGACCCCTTCTGCGGAATAGGCACAATTCTGCAGGAGGCCTTGCTCAACGGCCTCGAGGTTGTGGGGACAGACATAGACCCTTCTGCCATAAGCATGTGCAGGGAGAACGTGAAATGGCTCTCGCACGAGTACAATATCTCCCCTGAAAAGGCGGAAAGAGTTTTCCAGCATGATGCAGGCAGGATATCAGCCGCCATATCCGAGCATTCAATGGACGGCATTGCGACAGAGCCCCCTTTCGGCCCCATGCTCAGGCAAAAGCCCACATACCGCGAGGCCAGAACAATAGTCACCAGCCTTGAAGGCACCTACTTCAAAAGCCTGAGGGCGATGAGGAAGGTGCTGAAGCCGGAAGGCAAAATAGCGATGACATTCCCGAGGTTCAGGGTGAGAAAGGGTGTGAGGATGGAGGCGGAAAAGATTGCGGAAAGGACAGGCTTCGCGGTTTATGACATACTGGAAAAATACAGGGTGCCCCACATATATCCCGTGCTTGACTTCGAGCCGCGGCACGTGATAATGAGGGAAGTGCATGTTTTCAGGAAGGCATGACTGATCAGGAAAGGCGCTTTATATAACTGGCTGCAATTTTTACTATGGGAGTAAGCCTTGCGGAGCTTGTCGAGCCCAGAAAGATTTCTCTCGGGGAGCTGAAAGGCAAAACAATAGCAATAGACGCGCACAACACGATTTACCAGTTCCTCAGCAGCATAAGGGACCGCTTGACAGGCCAGCCATTGCGCGATTCAGAAGGAAAGGTAACCAGCCACCTTTCAGGGCTGTTCTACCGCATGGCCCGTTTGCTCGAGGCAGGCATTACGCCTGTTTTCGTTTTTGACGGCGAGCCCCCTGAGTCCAAGAAGGAAACCATAGAGGCGAGGAGGAAGATAAAGGAGGAGGCTTTGACACGCTGGACAAAAGCTCTGGAGGAAGGCAGGTATGAAGAAGCGAGGACAGCAGCTTCGCAGACCAGCAGGCTCACAGGAGAAATGAAAGAGGAATCGAAATTGCTGCTGGGCTATATGGGAATAAGCTGTGTGCAGGCGCCGAGCGAGGGCGAAGCCCAGGCCGCACATATGGCCAGAAAAGGGACGGTCTATGCGAGCGCGAGCCAGGACTGGGACAGCCTGCTTTTCGGGGCTCCGCTGCTGGTCAAGAACCTTACAATAAGCGGAAAACGAAAGCTGCCCGGCAAGGAGAAGCATATTTCAATAGAGCCGCAGCTCATTGACCTTGGCGAGGTGCTTTCAGCGCTGGGCATAACGCATGACCAGCTCATAATGATAGGGATTTTAGTGGGCACGGATTTCAACCCCGGCGGTATAAAGGGGATAGGACCCAAGAAGGCTCTCACTTTGGTTAAAGAAAACAAGAACGTTGACCAGATTTTGCATAAAGTTGAGTGGAACTTTAAAATAGGCTTTGAGGAGATTTTCAATTTCTTCAGGAACCCGCCGGTTGAGGACATGGTGATAGAAAAGAGGCAGCCGGATTACGGGAAGCTGAGGGAGCTGCTTGTGGCGAAGCATGGCTTTTCCGCTGAGAGGATAGATTCAGTAATAAAGAAGCTTGAGGAGTCTCATGGCCCGAAAGGGCAGGCAGGTCTTGGGAAGTTCTTCGGCCGTTAGCGCGCCGCATTTCTAAGGGATTCAATAGCCTTCACCCTGTCCCTCTGCCTGAAAATATAGCTCCCCGAAACCAGCACATTGGCTCCCGCATTTATGGCATCCCGCGCGGTTTTCGGTTCAATCCCGCCGTCTATCTCAATATCAAGCTCCGGCTTCATCTTTCTTAAATTCCTCACCTTTTCCAGCACCTGCGGTATGAAATTCTGTCCCCCGAAGCCCGGATTCACAGACATTATGAGCACCATGTCCGCATCATCAAGGATATTCTCTATTGCAGACAGAGGGGTTGAAGGGTTGAGTGAAACCCCTGCCTTCTTGCCAAGTTCCTTTATCAGCTGCAGTGTGCGGTGAAGGTGCATGCTCGCTTCCGCATGCACCGTTATTATGCCTGCCCCCGCCTTTGCGAAAGCCTCTATGTGCTTTTCAGGCTCCACAATCATGAGGTGCACGTCAAAGGGTTTCGAGGACTTGAGGTTCTTGAGCACTTCCTGCCCTATTGTTATGTTCGGGACAAACACCCCGTCCATCACATCCACGTGTATATAGTCAGAATAAGGCTCAATCCCCTTAATCTCCTCATTAATCCTCCCGAAGTCAGCTGAAAGGATGGAAGGGGCTATTTTGATTTTCATAAATACGGTTGAAGCTGTTATTTAAAAACAAGCATGGTGGGGCAGCGTAAAATTTCTTTAACAGATGTAAAAATTAATTAACATTCATCAATCATTTCTTAAGGGATTCCTTGACAGCCCTCACAATCCCCTCCGCATCAAGCCCGTATTTTTTGTAAAGCTCATGCGACTCCCCTGATTCGCCAAAATGCCCCTTCAGCCCTATCCTCGTAAGCTTTGTGCCGGCTCCGTTTTCCGCAAGCACCTCAGAAACAGCGCTTCCCAGGCCGCCAACGATTTGGTGGTCCTCAGCCGTTATTATGGCTTTTGTTTCCCTCGCAGCCTTCAGAATGATATCTTTGTCTATGGGCTTAATCGTGTGCATGTTTATAACCCTCGTATCAATTCCTTCCTTTTCCAATAGCCTGGCTGCTTTCAGCGATTCCGCTACAAGGGCTCCGCAGGCTATTATTGCCGCATCCTTCCCTTCCCTGAGCAGAACACCCTTCCCGAATTCAAACCTGTAGCCTTCCCTGTAAATAAGCGGGGTAGGGTTGCGGTTGGTGCGCATATAGCACGGCTCCCTGAAATCCTTGAGGAAAAGCGTAGCCTCCCTTGCCTCTATTGAATCAGCCGGAACAATTATGTTCATGTTGGGGAGCGTTCTCATCGCTCCTATGTCCTCAGTGGCTTGCGCGCTGGCTCCATCCTCGCCCGTATGAATCCCCGCATGGGAGCCGACTATCTTCACAGGGACATTATTGTAGCAGACAGCATGCCTTATCTGCTCAAAAGGTCTCCCTGTAACGAATATGGCAAAGCTGCTCGCAAACACCTTCTTCCCCTCGAGGGCTAAACCCGCTGCCACGCCAATCATGTTCTGCTCGCATATGCCCGCATAGAAAAACCGCTTTGGGTCGACCTTCCTCACCCTGAGGCTCCTCGTTGATTCCGCAAGGTCCGCATCTATAGCTATCACATCCCTGTCTTCCCTCGCAGCCCTTTCTATCCCTTCCCCATAACCGTTCCTTATCGCATCCAGCTGGTCAACTTCCCGTATCATATACTAACTCCTTCAGCGCTTTTGATAATTGCTCTCCATTCAAAGCCTTCCCGTGCCACTGGGGGTCGTTCTCCATAAAGCTTACGCCCTTCCCCTTGACTGTTGTTGCAATTATCGCAGTCGGCCCCTCAGACTCATCAGCCGCATCCAGCGCTTCCACAATAGCTCCCATATCATGGCCATCTATCTCAATGACATTCCACCTGAAGGCCTTTAGTTTAGGGGC
>CAYUWT010000058.1:0-6494 GCA_964448625.1 uncultured archaeon | reverse complement strand
CCTATGGCCGCGGCAAAAAGGATGAATATTATGTACATTGCAATATTCGCCTTCATCTCCTTCTTTATAGTGGACATGCGGCGTATGTCGTTTGCATTCTCCTCAAGCAGGCTTGCGAAATTGCCGCCGCTCTTTATGCCCTCCGCTATGAGGTTCATTGTGCGCTCAAGCATATCGCTCCTTATATAGCGGTTCATATTCTTCAGTGCGCTCTCGAGAGGCTCTCCAGTCATCATCTCCCTTCCCACCCGTTTTATCGCTTCTGACAGAGGCCCGAACTCATCCCTTGAAGACATTATAAAGGCCCTGCTGGGTATATAACCAGCCCGGCTGTTGCTGGCCATCAGCTGCAGCGCATCGGGCAGTATGTCCTCGACAAAGGCCGTTCTCCTCTCGACTGCAAGGACAAGGAGGCCGTGGAAGAGCGCGAACACGCCAAGCGTAACGCCTGCAAACACAATGTAAAACGCCTGTTCTGAAAGGAAGCCTGCCCCTGCGCCTATCGCGAGGGAAAAGGCAAAGGCGTTGTTGACAAAGCGGTTTGCATGCCTCCTGCTGCCCGAAAGCACTAGCAGCTCTTCCACCTTCTTTCTGTATCGCAAGGGCATAAGCCTGTACATCTATACCCCCACCGGCCTCTTGCTTTTAATGACCCCTACGAAGACAAACTGCACCATCGCAAGAAATATCAGTATCATAAGCATGATGCCCTTTATGTCAAATGTGCCGCCGAGGAAAAGGCTCAGCACCACAAGGAAGACTATTCCCAGCGTGGGGAATATTATTACGGCCACCATATAAAGCAGCGCAAGGGGGTTAAGCTGTGCCCCGTACTTCTTTATCTCCACCCTCTGCTCCACTACTATGTTGTCCACTATCTCCTTCAGTGTCCCGCCGATATCCGAGCCTGTCTTGAGCGCGTTGACTATCTGCCACATTATCCTCCGGAAGTGGAGGGAGGGGTTGTTCCTCGTTATGCCTTCAAGGGCCTCTATGTCAGATATTCCGGTATTCATCTCCTTCACCGCAACCCTGAACTCATCCGAAAGCGACCCGTAACCGCTGCTGGCTATGGAGACTATTGCGTTGTAAAGCGGCATGCCTCCCCGCACATGTATAAGCAGGTGCCTCAGGGCAAAAGGCAGATGCTTTTCTATGTCCCTCGCCCTTCTGCTTACAAACACGCGGGGGGTAAAGGTGACATAAAGGAAGGAAATAGCTGAAACCGCAATGGCTGTCGGGAGGGCTATTGCCAGCGCTTTGATAATATCCGTTCCTGCTATGAGAAAAACAGCAAAGGCTGAGCCGAAGCTTATCATGAAGTAGTTGGCCGCCATGAAGACCGCAAAGCCTATCCATTCCCTCGCCGCAACCGAATAATTAGCCTGCTGGAGCTCCATCTGCAGGCCGGGGAAAAATTTCGATACGGTTTCCGCGAAGGGGAAGTAATGGTGGGTGATTTTTTTTATCTTTTCCGAATGCAGCACGCGCATGAATGGCTGGCGCTTCATCAATTTATACTTGTCCGCAGCCGCTTAAATAGAATTCCAAGCGCATGCTTTCGCCTCTCTCTTTTATGTATCGAGACAGGCAGATTGAACTTCTGCTTGTGTCTACATTAGGCAGCAGAGTTCAAATCTCAATGACCCTTATCCCTTCAGATGTTACCTCAAAAGGGTGTATGAGGGTGGAGTGGTTTGTCCTCCTCATCTTCCTGATTGTGAGGGTCCTGCGGTATTCCTCAGCAACAGGGATAAAATCGAGCTTTATCACGCTGTCCACTATGTATTCTATTATCTCCCCTCCGCTCAAAGCCTGGCTTCCCTCAGGTATGGTGGCCGTGACTACAGAGGTTACGCCGAGGCTCCTGAGCTTCTCTGTTATCGCATTGAGGGCAACCCGGCTTATATACTTGTCCTTTATGAACATCTCTATAATGGAAACGCTGTCTATGACGGCCCTTGCGGCTTTGGCATCCTTCATGGACTGCTCTATCTTGGCCAGCAGGTCGAATATGTAAAGCCTCACGAGCCTGTTGATGTCCTCTATGTCCTTTGCGGGGAATATGGGCTTGATTGCGAGTATTTTCAGGAGGCCATGCTCCTCAAGCTCTGTGAAGTTCCACGAGAACATGGCCGCCATATCATTTTTTATGTCCTCCGCGCGCTCCTCTGTAGTGATGTATACGCCGGGCTCGCCCCTGAGAGCTCCAGCATATATGAAGGAGGAGGCAAAGCTTGTCTTGCCCGTTCCGGTCTTTCCCGTTACAAGGTTGACACTGCCTGGAACAAAGCCACCCTCTATCTTCCCGTCAAGCCCTATGATTCCGGTGGGAATCCTATCACGCCTCTCCACAATATCTTATTGTCAATTCCGCTAAAAAAGCAGCAAATCTATTTCCACCCCGAATCCTTCAGGAGCTTCTCGCATTGCCCGAGATGGTAGGCTGCCAGCACCCCCAGACCCTTCCCAGCAAACTGCCTCGCCAGCTCTAGGTTCTCCATAGCCTCCCTCTTTCCGCTGCCCTCCTCCATCTTTGAGGCCTCATACTCGATTGAAACTATTTTGGCCATCAAGTCAGCGTTTGATAACGGCTTCCCTGCAGGTTCTATAGGCTTTGCAGGCGTGGATGCAGGCGGTTTTTGCTGTTGGGGAGGAAGCGGCCTAAGTTGGGGTTTAGCTGGAATCGTATATTTTCTCTGGGAAAAGGGCTGTTTTCCAGGCTGCGGAAGAGGTTGGGGCAGCGGTTGAGCTTGCTTTTTCCACAGCTTTGACTTCAGGCTTTTCGTTGTTGAAGCCGGGAACATCCTGAAGGAGCGCATGGTGAAGGCGTTTCTTACAAGGGTGCCCATTTGAGCCTGAATATCCTTGACCCGCGCATTTACTGAAAGCAGCCTGTCCTGCTGCTGAACCATGACATTCCTGAATGTGTGCTCATCCATCCTGCGGCGGAAATACTGGAGCTCTGCTGCCTTGCGGCTCTCCTTTATTGATTCGGCTTCGGCCATCAGCCTCAAAAGGGCCTTTCTCAGCCTGAAGTAAGGGGCAATGATTACAGCTGAGAAATATGATGCGAAGAACCCTGCAGCGGATATGCCGGCTATTGTTGGCCAGTTTGCAAGCAACGTCTTCGTGATTATTAGGCGGATTATTCCCACTTTTGTGAGTATAAAGCGGTCTTCAACAATCCTCAGGGCAACCATAAGGTCTTCCCTATCGTCTCTGTCTCTTGCGCTCTTCGCCTTTTCAAGAGCCTTTGTTATAATCTCTATGTTCTCATCAAGGTCAGGCGTATCAATGCCGACAGCCTTCAGGCCGGCGGTCTCATTTTTCAGCACGTGCAGCCATTTCCCCAGCTCGGGAATGCGGCCGACGCTCTGGGACTCCTCAATACTGACCTTGAGCAGCCTCTCCTTGTCCCCAATCTTGACAGTGACAAAATAGGAGCCTTTTTTCGCATACAACGGGGCATGGATTTCCGCCTTCACTGTCACCTCAGACCCGTAGGACGCAAGGTCCACGGATGGCGGTATTGTGATGTTGCAGCATGCGTTATCTTGGACGCTTATGCGCACGCGCTGCCTTGCAGGCAGCTCGTTTCTTATTATTATCTCTGCTGTTGCGCTTTCACCCTGGACTATCCTGTAAAGCTTTTCAGGGAAAACAACGCTGAAGTTTTCCTTTAGCCTGATCTCCTGCCTTACGCAGATGCCATCAGCGCACACGAAAGGCCCTATGCATATCAGCGCCACATCATCGCAGGTTTCGCCCTCATATCTGAGTTTGGTCTGGTTGGCAGCTGTCCCGCCGCCTCCACCACCGCCACCCCCTCCTCCCCCGCTACTGCCTCCCCCAGAGGACTGGGAAGATGATGAGCCTGTGGAGGTGGTGACAAGCAATATCCCTTCACCTGAAGACTGGGATTGTGTGTTTGTTGCGCTGTCAATGGAATATGTAAGGATAGAGAACTTGGCTGTATTGGGAACTGTGAAGGCATTGTCATTGCTGTAAACTCCGCTGCCTTCATATTCGAGAATGGATTCTGCATTGCATGTAGAGCATGCGGCAGAGACCCTCGCCTCTCCCACACTTTCATTGCGGGCATTCCTGACGCTTACCTTCATGGGTATGAGCGCGCCAACAGCAAAGAAATCGCCATCTTTGGGTGTTATATAGTTCAGGTCAAGTGTCGTGTAGACTGCCAGAGAAAGGGAAGCCTGGCCTGTGTTTCCGTTTTTCGATACGTTTACCGCTGCGGTATATAGAGAGCTTGAGGATGCTGAAGGAGCGTCATCAGCCGTTATGGTGTAGGATGCAGAGCTTGATGTTGAATTCAGAACAGTGACAGCGCTTCCATTCCTGTTCAGGATAAGCGTTGCTGAAGGTTCTGAGACGGTGGCGTTGTTCACATTTCTTACATTTATGGAGAATGATATCACCTCCCCTTTATTGTAAAGGCTGAAGGGGGTTGAAAGCTCCACTGTAAAATTGCTGAATGCAGCAAAAGAGCGCGAGCCGGAGATGTTTGTGTTGCCTGTTATATCCGAAACAAATGCTGTGTAGCTGAACGTCCCGTTTGCATCAGCTCCTGTGAACCCCAGCCTGAACACACCCGGTGATGCCTGGCTGCCTGTGTAGTTCCTTTTTGTGCCGTTGGGGTATGTTATTTCAAAAATGCTGGTGTTTATTATGGAGGCATCCGTCGCGTTTACTGTGAGCGTTATGGTCTCAAGCATGTTTATCCGTTCAAAATCCGACGATATGGAGTTTATCCTCGGCGGTATGGAATCAGGCTCGGTGACATTCACCTGCACGACAGAGATATTGGAGGCGGAGGAATTTACAGAAAGCGCTACTGTTGTCAGCCCCAGAGAAGTTGCATTCATCCGGAAGCCAAGGAGAAGCCCTTCAGGGTGAGCTTCAAACGTTATGTTCCCGAATGATTTGGAGAGATTGTCGTTTGAAATGTTCAGCACGCTCGCGTTGGCAATGGAAATGCTTCCATTCATGTTTATTATGTCGCCTCCCACGGGAATAGAGAACCAGCTGAGGTTGAAAACAGAAAACTGGGGGACAGAAACAAATGTATTATTGCCGCTGGCAAATCTCAGCGAAGGAGAGCCTTCCTGCACCGCAAAATTTCTGGACTGGGAAAAAATGATGTCGGAAGCCAGCGTAAGGTTCGCGGAATAGTTGCCTGAGCGCGACATGTTGGAATACGAGCCCGTGAAGCGCAGTGCATTCCCGGAAGTCGAGTTTGCAGCAAGAATGACAGTCTCATTGGCCCCTCTTGGTTTCACAATCAGGACAGTCCGCGACTTTATTTCGCTTGCATTGCCCGTCACGTTCACTTCAATAAAAAGCGTGGTATTTATAGGGGAGTTAACAGAGGAAATAGAGTAATTTACCCTGAGCTCCAAAACCTCGAATGTTACGTTGACAGGCGTAACAGTTGTGTTGCCCGAGGTATCATTGGCAAACGCATACTGTATCGAATAGTTGCCAACGCGCGATGTGTCGCCAAAGGTTAGGTTCCATATGCCGGATTCAGCAGAGCCTGCATGAAGCTCAAGGGAATAATTGGTCATAATGCCCTGCGTATTGTTTACAGCCGCCCAGACGGAGGACACATTCGTGTTGTCCGCCACGTCCAGCAGGATGGTGACTGTTTCATTGAGATTCACAAGAGTGTCATCAACGGATACCAGGCTTATGTTCGGAGCTTCAGAGTCAGTTATCTGCACCGTCTTGTTGACAGTGGCTGAGTATACCCTGCCGAAAAGTTCGGTGGCATTGAAAGAGAATGTTATGTTCCCTGTTGCGTTTGCGCTTATCACAAAGGTTGCATTGGCCCTGCCGCCTGAAGGTATTTCCCCAATCACGCTGGAGTTTGCCCCCAAATCTGAGGAGAAGCTTATATTAACCTGCCTTGCAGCGCCTGTGTGGTTGCCGGCCTGCCGTATGTTTTCAACCTCGGCAAAAATCGTGAATTGCTTTTTTTGGGCCACACCGCATGACGGGGAGCCGTCACAGCTTATGTTGGAGAAGTTGAGGAAAGGTGTCGCTATGGTTGTGACGGCTGAATAGTTCTGCCCGCTGAACTGGATGAGCCATGTATCGTTTGTGTCTGAGGGTGGTGCGGAAGGCCTTATGGTTGAATTTACAAAGACTGATATGCCTGAGCCTCCCCCGCTGACTGCAGGCGACTGGACGGCGCAGCTGCTTCCGAAAGAGCATGAGAAGGCGGTTGTGTTTGTGTAGTTGGCCGGAACGAAGAGAACAAGAGAAGGCGAAGAGACCGTTCTGTTGAAGGAGAATGTGATATTCAGGGCTGCTGAAGAGCTTGCATTTATGGCTGTCCTGCTGTCGAGGAGGACCGAAACTGTGCTGTTTACTGCGAGGAAGCTCCTGTTTATCTGGCTGCTGTTAAGCGCGCGTGAGTTGCCAAGGCTGTCGTTTAGGAAGATGGATTTTACCGAATACAGGCCTATGGC
>CAYUWT010000057.1:0-6521 GCA_964448625.1 uncultured archaeon | reverse complement strand
CAGCTTAACATGGTGCAGGCCATCAACAGGGCTCTGGACTGGGAAATGGAGATGGATGAACGGGTTGTGCTGCTTGGAGAGGATATAGGGAAAAACGGAGGAGTGTTCAGGGTGACTGAAGGCCTGTGGGAAAAACACGGGGACAGGAGGGTGATGGACACCCCACTGGCTGAATCAGGGATAGTAGGGGTGGCTATAGGGATGGCGGTTTTCGGCTTAAGGCCTGTTGCAGAAATACAATTCTCAGGCTTTTTGCACCCTGCCTTCGACCAGCTCATTTCGCATGCGGGGAGGATAAGAAACCGCTCGAGGGGGAGGTTCTCTGCCCCACTTGTTGTGCGCGCCCCCTGCGGGGGAGGAATAAGGGCTCCGGAGCACCATTCGGAGAGCTATGAGGCCGCTCTCATACACACGCCGGGAATCAAGGTGGTCATGCCTTCTTCGCCCTATGATGCTAAAGGGCTCCTCGTTTCTTCCATAAGGGACCCGGACCCTGTAGTGTTTTTCGAGCCTACAAGGATCTACCGCTCCATCAAGCAGGATGTCCCGGAGGAGCCTTACTCAATACCATTGGGAAAGGCTGCAAAAATAAAAGAGGGGAATGATGTTACTGTGATTTCATGGGGTGCCATGGTAAGGACAGCTGCAGAGCCTGCTGTGGAGCAAGCGGAGAAGGAAGGGATAAGCTGCGAGCTGATCGACATGAGAACGCTCTCCCCCTATGACGGGGAGGCTGTGCTGGACTCTGTAAAGAAAACGGGGAGGGCTGTGATAGTGCAGGAAGCCCCAAGAACATGCGGCTTTGCAGGCGAGGTTGCCGCGTTCATACAGGAGAATGCGATCCTGAATCTGGAGGCTCCGGTGAAAAGGGTGACAGGGTATGATACTGTGATGCCGCTTTACAAACTGGAAGGCTATTACCTTCCCAGCACAAAGAGGGTGCTGGAGGCTATAAGGGAGACGGCTAGATTTTGATTTGCACGGTTTTCTCTAAAACCTTTTCCATCTCCTCCCTTATCTTCTGCGGATGTATCTGGAAGCCAAGGGCTTGTGAGACCTCCCCCACAAGGAAATCCGCGATGACTTTTTTGCCCCTTTTCAGCTTCTGCACGGCATCCTTATGCCTTTCCATCACCTCCCTCACAGCCTTTGAGACATCAACGTCTGCCGGCCTTTCCTTCCATGAGCCCTTATCCAGCAGCTCCCTCAGCATGATGCGCGCCCTCAATTTTGATATCCCCCCACTCGCATATTTTCCAAGCAGGCTTTCCAGCCTCCCTTCATCCGGCTTTGCATCTTCCGGGAAAATCCCGCGGTATGAAAGCTCCCCGATAAGGTCGCTCCTTATCCATTCTCCGACAAAAGCAGGAGGAAATTTGGCCGCGAGCCTTTCGAAAAGTTCAGCAAACCCTGGGGTTGGAGTGACTGCAATGCATGCCTCTCTGCTGAGGGTATATGTTTTCATGTATCTCGCTCTCCTTTCAAACAGGTCCTC
The DNA here is from genome assembly GCA_964448625.1 of uncultured archaeon. Taxonomy (GTDB): domain Archaea; phylum Aenigmatarchaeota; class Aenigmatarchaeia; order QMZP01; family QMZP01; genus CAYUWT01. Next base: position 5,026 of record CAYUWT010000057.1, on the reverse strand, counting down.
AGATATTTTTCTGGATATGGAACGCAGGGCTACGGAGATGTCATAATCCGGCAGGTCAGCATCCGGTATCTTTCGGTAATCATCCTCCGTCTCCTTCTCCCTGGCGGAAAATGTCCTGCCTGTATCTTCATCATAATGCCTCGTTTCCCCCAATACCTTCCCACCTGAAGATATCACCTTTCCCTGCCTCTGTGCTTCATATTCAAATGCAGTTTTTACCCCTTTTATGCTCCCTATGTTCTTCACCTCCACCCTCGCCTCCGCAAGCGATATGTTGGTGTCTACCTTGAACCTCAATGGGTAAGAAACTCCTATGTACCGCATCAAGTCTGAAAGGTTTTTTAGAAATTCCGTAGCCTCACTAGGGCTTTTCATGCATGGTTCTGTCACAATTTCGATAAGTGGAGTCCCGGCCCTTCCAAAATCCACCTTTCCCGTTTTCAGATCCAGCCTTCCTGCATCCTCTTCCAGATGAACTTCCTTTATTCCAATATCCTTTAGTCCCCCGTCCGCACCAAAGGGCGTTGAGGTACGCTGGAAGTTTGCCGGCAGATCAGGATAGAAATACTGCTTGCGCATGAATGTTATCCTTTCCATAACCCTGCATTTGAGGGCCAGCGCAACCTTTATTGTATCCTCCACAGCCTTCCTGTTTACTGCCATGGGTTTTGAGCCTGGCTGCGCTGTGCAAACAGGGCACATCATCGGGACAGCACATGCGCAGAAGAGCTTTGATGGAACTCCGGGGTATATGTGAGCCTCAAGCCCTATTTTCACAGGAACCCCTCCAGCCTATGCGCAGCCCCCAGCACTCCTAAGTCATCAAACCGCCTTCCAATTATCTGAAGGCCGGCATGCAGGCCATGGGCCTTTCCGCAGGGGATGGAGACTGCAGGCATGCCTGCGAGCGAGGCAGGCCCTGTCAGGAGGTCTGTTTTGTAGCTGTCCACAGGGTTTAATGTTCCGTGCTTCCATGGAGGGGCAGGCATGGAGGGCATTACCATCAGATCAAATCTTTCCATGCCCTTTTCCATCAGCATGCGCACACGCCTGATACCTTTCAGCCCCATGCTGTACCATCTCTCCCTGTGCTCCTTCATTGTTATCAATGTTCCAATCAGTATCCTCCTCTTGAGCTCCGCTGAAAGCAGCCTCCCTCTCGCTTCTTCAACAGGCCCCCTGAAGCCATATATGGGTGAGCCGTACCTCTGCATATCGGAAGAGAACTCTGCGAACATCGCGAGATAATAGGCATGCGTTGAAAGCTCGAGGCCTTCCATTCTCATCCGGCTTATTTTTGCCCCCATGTCTTTCATCACCCCGATGCCTTTCTCAGCGCACTCTATTATCCCGGAATCGCACAGCTCAAGAAGGTTTTGAGGCACCAGCACCCTTTTACCTTTCAGCTCATACCTTTCCAGTCCTGAGCGATAATCCGTCTCTTTGCCTGCGTGTGTTGTTGTGTCATGCTTATCCGGCCCTGCAATATGCGAAAGAAGGTATGCAACTCCCCACACATCTCTTGCCATGGGAGCAACTGTATCAAGCGACATGCATAACGGTATAAGGCCGTGCCTTGAAACTAACCCGTACGTGGGCCTGAAGCCCACGATACCGCAGAAGGCGGCAGGCGCGCGGGCAGAGCCGAAGGTGTCCGAACCCAAAGCAAAGTCGCACATTTCCAAAGCAATGGCCACCGCACAGCCTGAGGAACTGCCTCCCGGAACCCTTCCAATATCATGAGGGTTCAGTGTTCTCCCGAAATCGCATGTATCGCCTCCTGAGCCGGCCCCGAAAGGGTCGAGGCTTGCCTTCCCCACTATGGAAAATTCCCTTCCCAGCCTTTCAACAGCTGTCGCGTCATAACCCGCAACATAGCCTTCAAGTATTCGCGAGCCTGCTGTGAATCTTATGCCCTTGACGGCAATGTTATCCTTCACGGCGAGGGAAAATCCGGGCTTTGAGCGGATTTCCGTGATAAAGGCTGCATGCCTTTTGTATCTTCTCCTGGCAATTTCCTGTTCCTCCAGCCTCGAATGCATATCGAGCAGCCCGCATTTTATGCCGCTCACAATGTCTTTGGTTCTCATGCTAATCTCTCCATTTGCCTGCCTTATCTGCCCTTAACTCCTCGGAAACGCGCCTTCTGGCAACCGAGCTGTCGGGAATCCTTTCTAGGGCCTTTACCCATTCGAGAATCTCCGCAATATCCTTTCCAAGGGCCTCCTTCTCTTCCCGGCCTATCTGCAATTTTGCAAGGCTGCATAGCTTTTCTATATGCATTTCCATAGAGCGCTCAGGGGTGGGCTCGAACCACCATCGCCTCGTTAACAGCGAGGCATCCTGCCAGTTGGGACTACCTGAGCAGATTCAAAAAAAACAAATATACTTAGCCGATGAATACCTTCTATCGCCTATTATTGCCAAAGCTGAACTTTTCTAGAAATCCTTTTTCAGGCTCCGTTTTTGCGATTTTCATGTTATAAAATATTAATATAAGCTATTATTTAAATAGTTTTGCCTATTTTTATGAAATAGTTTGCAAAAAACAGTAATATTTAAATATTTAATGGATATATATTCCATATGCTAACGAAATTCAATCCATTTCGGAAGCTTGGAGAGCTGGCCCTTTGGACAGCATTAACAAAGGTGGCAAATGCATATAATGCGCTCGCAAAAAGCAAATCTCAGGATACGGAAAACGAAATCCTAGCCGAGAAATTCCTATTGCGCTATGAAATAGAAGGGTATAAAATTACCAAAGAAAAATACCTGCGCCGATATGGCTCGTTGCCGGAAACCGTATCCAAGGCTGACAGCCTCATTGAAACCATTGAATCCCGTCTATACGATCCGTTTTCTGAGAATTTGTCCCCGGCCACACCGGAAGAAACATATCCAATAGCATACCGCTAGAGGCCAAATCGATCGAAGCACCAAAATTTGGAAATGTTGTGGCAAAACATGCTCTCTATACTGCCAAGTATTCACCTCACCCGATGAGGCCCGATGACATATGTGCTGCCAGGCAGCGATTTTGGGCTGGAAATAGATCTTCTTGTCGCTACGCCCAACGAACTGGCCGGAGTCGGGTACAGGATTGGTGAAATTCATGATTATCAGGGAGTGGTAGAATATGCTGTTATGACAGTCAGAGAACTGCCTGCAGGTTCGCTTGAAACCCGGGAAATAATCGAAAAACTGCAGCTTCCCGGAATAAAGTAATCAGCAGCCTCGTGATTTATATCTCCCACTGCAATAAATAACCATAATGCCCTACGAGTTCCGCTTCCCGGATGTAGGAGAGGGGATAGCAGAAGGTGAGCTGGTCAAGTGGAGGGTGAAGGCCGGGGAAAATGTGAAGGCCGACCAGGTAATCGCTGAAATGGAGACTGACAAGGCTGTCGTTGAGATACCTTCCCCCCGCGCAGGCGTGATTCTTGAATTAAGGTTTAAGGAAGGGGATACAGTCAAGGTCGGGGATGTTCTTGTTGTGATAGGGGAGGAAGGGGAAGCTTTCCGGAAAAAGAAAATACCCGAAAAAGCAGAAGAGAGAATGGAGGCACCGAAAAAGGATGCCGGAACTGTTGTGGGCCTGCTGGACATAAAGGAAAAGGTAATACCCCTTCCGCAGGAAAAGCCGCAGCCTGAAAAGACACCGCAGATTTCTGCTTTACCCTATGTAAGGAGGCTTGCCAAAGAGAAGGGGATTGATTTAACAAAATTAACAGGAATCGGGCCGGGAGGCAGAATAACGAAGGAGGATGTGGAAAAAGCTGCAGCAGCGGCAGCTGTGCAGGCTCCTGCTCAAAAGCCTCCCTCTGTAGGTTTGCATACGGTGAGAAAATATGACATGTGGGGGTATGTGGAGCACGTTCCCCTTAGAGGGGTCAGGAAAACAACAGCAAGGAAGATGGTGGAATCATTCTTCACAATACCCCATGTGACACACATGGATGAGTGCGATGTGAGCAATCTGTGGGAGCTGAGGAGCAGGATGAAGGAGAAGTTCGCTAAACAGGCCCATATAACCTTCCTCCCGTTTGTGATAAAAGCGATAATAGCCGGCCTCAAGGAATTCCGCATGCTCAACTCCTCGCTGGATGAGGACAACGGGGACATTATAGTCAAGAAATATTACAACATAGGCATAGCAGTCGATGTTGAGGAAGGGCTCATGGTCCCCGTGATAAAGATAGCTGACCAGAAAAGCATCCTTGATATCGCGAAGGAGATAGAAGGCCTCATAAAAAAGGCGGAGTCGAGAACGCTTGACCTCCAGGATATGAAGGGAGGGACCTTCACTGTAACCAATGTGGGCACTCTTGGAGGCCACTATGCGACACCCATTATAAACTACCCGGAGGCCGCAATCCTTGCCGTAGGAAAGATATACGACAAGCCTGTTGTAAAGAATGGGAAAGTGGTTGTAAGGAAATACCTCCCGTTAAGCCTCTCATTCGACCACAGGATTGTTGACGGGGCTTATGCCGCGCGTTTCACCAACGCCGTCATGCGCCACCTGGAAGACCCTGACCTGATGCTGGTGGAGAGGGACTGAATGGCCTTTGATATGAACCCTATTAATCAACAGGTTTGGAAACCGCACAAGGAAAGCCTGAGAGAGCATCGTTCTTTTAGACAGAAAGTCTCTCTCGGGGCCCTCAACGGCAGGGAAACAGGGAATTCAAAAAAGGCTCGCGCATGCTGGCACCCAAAACTGACATGCCTGTGGTATCCAGCCTCTGCACGAAGTGCACAAAAAGCATGCTGAATAACGCCCCTGTCAAGCGGATTAACATGAACGCATTTAAAAAAGGCTTTGATATACACTGATTTCAAAACAAAACTGCACACGTCAGCCTCTTGCATAACCCCTAAAGTTGCGAGGGGGTGTGCGACGGTTGCAGGATAGAAGGTATGAAGTGCCTGTAAGGAAGGGATATGCGGTGCTTTTTAAACCCTATCAAGATAATACAGAATGATGAAAACTATGCCTCCGCAAGTGCAAAGGCTGTATGAA
>CAYUWT010000056.1:0-6530 GCA_964448625.1 uncultured archaeon | reverse complement strand
CTTACCCTGATTCTTGTTCCTTCAAGAACAGGCGCGCCTCCGCATACCTCTTTCTTCTCAACAACCGCCTTCGCCTGGACTATCTTCTGTGTCATGAATTAGTTTTGCATAGTTTGGCTTAAAAGCTTCAAATGTGGCCGCAAAGGCAAGCTGCGGCTGCGGGAAGAGCTTTGCTTAACTACCAAATGCATTGCACTGTTCCCGATTCCCTTATCTTTCCGTCTTTTGTTATCAGAGCACAGCCAAGAGTCTGGGCTGTCGCGACTATGATCCTGTCATGGAGTTCTGTTAACTCAGGGATATGAAAAAGTCTTTCAATAATGGAGAAGCTGAGAGGAAATGGCTCATAATTTGAGGCATCTCTTATTTTGTGCAGAATTTCCCTGAACCTTTCCTTTGAGCCTGCTTTTTCAAGTATGTGCAGCAGCTCAGCAAGAACAATGGTAGGGATTATGATGACTGCATTTCCTGTTTCGGCCTCCTCGAATGCCTCTTTTGCTTGTCCGCCGAGCCGATAATTCCTGCCTAAAAACCATAAAAGCGGGTGGGTATCGGTAACATAAAACATTATGACAGCCTGAAAAGAGACTTTTTAGCTTCGGATATATCCTTCTCAGAAATCTTTATGCCGGAAAGCGCTCCCTTGAGGGAAACAGGCTTCTTATGCATGCTGCCCTCATCGCCTGACACCAAAATCTTAAGCTCAATTATTTCCCTCTCAATCCCATCAAGCCTCTTTACCAGCTGCTGTTCTTTCATGATTATAGACTCTTTTTCTGGTTTAAATATCTTCAAGTTCGTTAACTCCCATTCAAAAGCCAGCTGCGGGTGCGGGAAGAGCTTTGCGTGAAGATTATTGCTGAACGCACATTCCTGAAAGCTGCTTATGGAAAGCTTAAACCTATAGCATCTAATGCACAGCATGCTTGGTGATTTCTATGCTGCAGCTCTTGTGCTTGGCGCACCAAGCCTCGCATTTCTCCGCCCATGATCTTTCTCTATAGGCGAAGCCGCACTGCTCGCACAGGTAAAGGGTTTTGCCTTTTCTTTCAGTTTTTCCTACCATTCCTAATCATTGCAGCCCAGAATTTTAAGGTTAAGCTTTAAGCCTCAAGGTGCGCATGAAACTCATAGGACTCGGCAAAGCATGCAAGCTATTTCTTAAGATATGACTTTCCGTTGAGCACATCTCCCAGTATCTCCATGCTCGCGTCTATGTCTTCCTTCCCCATAATCAGCGGGGGCGCAAGCCTTATCACGGATTGGCCCGCGGGCAGAAGCAATAATCCCTTCTTGAAGCATTCGTAAATGAGCTTGTCCCTCTCTTCAATTGCCGGCTCCTTGGTTTCTCGATTCTTTACAAGCTCTATAGCCAGCATCAAACCCAGCCCCCTCACATCGCCTATTATCTCATATTGTTCTTTGAACTCTTTGAGATATTTCATAATGTATCTCCCTTTCCTTTCCACCATTTTCCCGAAACCCTTTTGGGAGAATATGCCGAGAACCGCCAGTGCGGCGGAGCAGCTTGCGAGGTTGCCGCCGAATGTGCTCGCGTGGCTGCCGGCGGGCCAGCTCATGATTTTTCTGCTGGAGGCTGTTATCCCAAGCGGGAGGCCGCCTCCTATCCCTTTGGCAATGCACACAACATCAGGCTTTACGCGGAAATGCTCCATCGCAAGGAATTTTCCTGTCCTAAAGCAACCGCTCTGTATCTCATCATCAACGAGCAGGATTGCATACTTGTCGCACAGCTTTCTGAGCCTCTGCATGAATGTAATGGGGGGTATTATATAACCGCTCTCCCCCTGGACAGGCTCCACAAAGATTGCGGCAACCTCATGGGGGTCAACTTCCATGCTGAATATCTCCTCTTCCATATATCTGATCGTGTCAGCACCGCATGTCTTCTCCGAGCCCACAGGGCAGCGGTATGGGTTGGGGTAGGGGGCATGGATTACGGAAAGGAAAGGCCCGAACCCGCTGCGCTGTATGGTTTTGGAGGCCGTCAGGCTCAAGGCTCCATAGGTCCTTCCATGGAAGCCGCCGTAAAAGGAGATGAAGTACTTGCGGCCTGTGTGCCTTCTTGCAAGTTTCATGGCAGCTTCTATGCTTTCAGCGCCGGAATTTGAATAGTAAACCCTCTCAAAGCCTGGAAGGAACGCTAACAGTTTTTTTGCAAGTTTAACAGGGACATCGCTGTAAAAATCCAAAAAGGCTGCATGGGAGCCCTTGTCGAGCTGCTGCTTCGCTGCCGCCACAACCTTGGGGTGGGCATGGCCGACATTCATTACTGCTATGAAGGAGTTGAAATCGATATAACGGTTGCCGTCCACATCCCAGATGTTGGCTTCTTTCGCATGGGAGAAAACAAGCGGCAGCTCGCGCACCATGGACTGGCTTATGCATTTTGAGTCCTCTTTTATTACTGCGCTGGCATTGGGGCCCGGAGGAGTGATGCGGATAAGAGGCTTCATTGATTAGATTTTGGCTGCAGCAGAATATAAGTTTGGAATTTGGGCCTGCCGGCTGCTATCTGCGCTATCTTCCAAAAACCCTCCTCTTCAGCCTGCCGAGAATGGTGGTCTCCCTTCTGTATGCTTCTGTTGCCATGGCTCCCAGCACATAAAAGAATGTGGCTATTCCGCCAAAGGCGAAGATTACTGTGAATATCTTGGAAAGGTCGTGGGTGGGGTTGAGGTCTCCGTAGCCTATGGTGGCGAGGGTTGTGCCGGTGAAATAAAAGGAATCCACCCATGACCAGCCCTCAAGGTTCCTGTAGGCAACTGTGCCTATGAGCAGGAGAAGGAGCAGCGTGGTAAAGGCTGTGAGGAGGGGCTGGCTGCGCTTCATCAATATTGATTATGTGGGCCTGCGCTAATAAACCCGGAAATATCTTTTTGGAAGAAGACTGTCCCGAACCTTAAGGTTCGGGTAGTTACAGGTCAACAAAGACCTCGCTGTTTTTTACAGTGACAGGATAGGTCTTTACTTTTGCTGCGGGATTCACAGGGCTTACGCCTGTCTTTACGTCGAACTGCCAGCCGTGCCACGGGCAGGTCACAGTATAGTCCTCAAGGAAGCCTTCCCCCAGCGGGCCGCCCATGTGGGGACAGGTGTTGTCCACTGCAAAAAATTTCCCGTCCTTTTTGAAAACTGCTATCATCTTTTCCCCAACCCTGAACGGCCTGCCTTCTCCATCATCCAGCTCATTTTCATTGCACACTTTCTGCAGAGTCATAGTGAAATATTTCCCGCACATTTCCCGGACATTTATGTTCGGGTAGTTTCCTGCTGCGGCCTGAGGGTTTCGATGTGCCTTCTGCCTGAAAAGCCGGAGTCAAGGGAGTGCCAGTGGGTTATCTCCCTTTCCCCGTACCGCCAGCAGAGAAAGACAAGTTCTCCGCTTCTGTCGTAATAGAAATCGACAAGGCCGTTCTCCGCATCCTTGATGAGGCAGCCCATCTGGCGTACCCTTGCCGCTTCCTTCTGCATGGCTGATGCCAGCAGGTCCTTTTTCCGCAGCTTATCAAGGTAGAATTTGTTATCGATGTTCTTCTCATCGAATATCTGGTCGCCCCATATCTCGTGCAGGTCCTCAATATCCCTGTTCAGGAGCTTCTGCCTCTTCCTGCAGTCCATTATCACCGCAAAACCCCTTTCGAGCAGGGGTATGATGGAGTTCGCCTCCTCGATTGTGAAGGTCTTGATGGGGGCCATCATACAACTAATATGGCAGCGAAACAATATATTTATAATGTAATCAGAAAGTTTTCTTTTGTTAAACCTTTTCCAAGCACCCTTTTGCCTAAATATAAATGAAAAAGCGTGCACGGAAAAGTTTTCTTTCCGCTAACGCTTTCTTTTTTGAAAAGAAAGGGTTAAAAGGTTTAATACAAAAGTGTTTTCCGCCAGCGCTTTTATTAAGCGCAACTACCCGAACTTTAAAGTTCGGGAAATTGTTGTATGCGGGACGTTTAGCGGGAAAAGGGCTGTGTGAAAAGAAAGGTTAAATATACTGCTTTCCTTTTGGGAACTTGCGAATGGATAAAGATTTAAGCTGTTTCTAAGATTTTTGCGGACAGCGAGAAATATTACAAATTTCCGTTATATTCAATGAATTGTCCCAACAAAGATTTTTGGGCCCTTAAAGGCATATCATCTCTAAAAAATGGGACATGCGGTCCAAAATTATTATGATAAACAACTAGCTGATCCATAGAATAATTTCTTAAACTTGCAAGGTATGCTCTTGATATCCTAGGACTATAATCACCACCAGGACTATCATCAGCTCCCATAATAACCAATTGTAAATTGACAGCAGACTTTAAAAATGCAAGCTGGAAGTCATATGTCGCCTAAATTGGGAAAGGCACAAAGGGAATGCCGGATTAAATCCTTCTCATCTTCTCGCGGAAGGGGTTGAAAGCGAACATTGCGTCAAAGCGGCTGTAAAAGAGCACGCCGCCATAGGTCATGTAGGAGAGCAGCTTGAACAAGCTGTCTACCCTGCCGGGGCTTTTGTTCACGAGTCCCAGCATCCTCTTGGCTATGAACTTATTGGGGTGCGAGTAGTTTTTTTCTATGTAATCAATCACGTGATCATACGAAAGCTTGAGCTTTGCCACCGCAAGGTTTCTTATAACTCGTACGGGCATGTAGTGTGTCTGGAGCTCTGTTTCCCCTTTTCTCACCGCGTTCAACACGCTCTCCGCATCATCCGCTTCCACTTTCGTTATCCCGTAGCCCAGCATCTCCGTTGAATGCGCATCGCTGCCCGCGGTCATAGGCATGCCCTTTTCCCTGGCCACCCTCAGGGCTTTAATGTTGGTCAGCCTGTCGATGCTCATCGCGTTGAAGACCTCTATCCCGTCGCACAGCAGAGCTTCGCTTCTAATCCCGTTGCGCTTGAAGTCGAACGGGTGGGGGGCTATCGCTAAACCGCCCTGCTCATGTATCCTGTCAACCGTTTCGGCAACAGAAAGCTTGGGGGGTATCAGCTCATTGATTCCGAGGGCAAGCACATGGCCGCTTGAACTGGTCACTTCTTCGCTGACTATGACCTCTATGCCCACCCTCTTCGAAAGCTTCTCCGCCTCAAGGGCTCCCCTTATCTCATCGTGGTCAGTCACCGCTATTGCCCCGATGCCCAGCCTTTTCGCCTGCTTCAGCATCTCCTTCGGGCTGTGAATGCTCTCGTAGAATATCTTCTCCCCGCGCGAGTAGTGGGTGTGGCTGTGCAGTTCTGCAAGCATAGGATTACCCTGTTAGTCTTATTGTTTTTAACATTTAAGTAGCACCATTCTTTTTATTCTTATTTTTAGCTTAAGCAAGCAGCAGTTTAAGGTAAAAAAGCGGGTTTGCAAGGTTTTTGCGCTCCTCGACATTGTCCATCATTGTCCTCAGAGCATCTCTCACCTGCCCGCTTTTTGAGGCTTTTCTGACCACAAGGTTTGTGAGGAACTTTATCCTCCCCAGCTTCTGCAGCTTGTAGGAGGTGCGCAGCCTGTGCCCAAGCGCTTCCCACACCCCATCTTCATACTGGGAAAGGAATTTTTCGGAAAAATCGTTTGCCATGAGCGCCTTGTCCGCCCATTCGGCGGCAAGCTTGCCGGAGGTCATGGAATTGGATATGCCCTCCCCTGTGAACGCATCTATAAGCCCGGCAGCGTCGCCGACAAGCACGAAGCCGTTTCCATGCGCCTTCCTGCGCTTGGAGCCTACCGGAAGGATCCACGCCTTTATGGAACCCTCCTCCAGTTTTGCGCCCCTGAACCTTTCCATGAATAGCGGGTTTTTCTCTATAATTTCGAACATCTTGTCAGTCATCTTCCATTTCTTCTTCTGGAAGTCCTTCACCACCATGCCTATGCCGACATTGGCCATGTCATCCTCCAGCGGGAATATCCAGAAGTAGCCGGGTGTCAGGTCATCGACAAAGTGCAGCTCAACCGCATCTGTTGTGTCCTTTATCCCCCGGTAATAGCATCTCAGAGCTGTTATTGTGTGCTCAGGACTGAGGTCAAGCAGGCCTGTCTTCTTGGCAACAATGGAATGCGCGCCGTCTGCACCAATCACAATTTTTGCGCGCAACTCCATCTCCTTCCCGCGCTCCAGCATCCCTTTAACGCCCTTCACACAGCCGTCTTCAATAATCAGGTCTGTCACTGTAAAATCCTCCAAAACATCCGCATGCTCCTTGGCCCTGGAGAACACAAGGTTGTCGTAAACATGCCTTCTGCAGACATAGCCCATTCCCTTGTAGGCTATGTCCAGGACATCGCCTTTGGGTGAGGAAAACAGCACGCGCCTTATCTTCGCATGAGGGTTCTTCTCAATCGCTTTGTGGAGGCCCATCTCCGCGTGCGTTTTCAGCGAGCCTGAAATCGCATCACCGCATGCCTTGTCGCGGGGGAACCTGTACTTATCTATAAGCAGCACCTTGCGGCCCGTTTTTCCGAGAAAGGCTGCGCATGTTGAGCCCCCGGGCCCTGCCCCCACAACAATAGCATCGTAGCTGTCTTTCA
>CAYUWT010000055.1:0-6539 GCA_964448625.1 uncultured archaeon | reverse complement strand
GCATCTGTCGAATCCATACTCCTGATTGTTCGGCGATTATAAATGTTTTTATAACGATGTGATGTGAGTTATAATAGACTTTTACCCAGAAGTATGGTCATATCGCTTCACATTATTATTGGTCAATGTATTTCTTCAATATTGTTTGCCTAAGCATCACTGGTTTCCGTATCTTTGAACCATGTCCTGTTAGTGCTGGTAATGCTCTGGTGCACAGCTCTTCTATACCAATTCCCCATGTAACTGGCAGACCTGCTCAAAGTAGCGTCCGAAATGGCTCTTGAGGTATTGTCTTGCCCTATTCTGCTCTTTTCGGTTGTCCATCTTGAAACTTCTTTATGATAGAAATTTAAATGAAAAACCAGCATTCCTTAAGTTTCTGTGCTTTTCAATTGCATATGCCGAATTTTGATATAGTTGGAAACTAATTAGTTTTATGAAGACCTACGCGAAAGGTGCGAAGGCTGAACGCGACCTGCTGCATTTCCTCACATTCAAGGGCTTCAGCACGCTGCGCCTGCCTGCAAGCGGAGGGGACTTATATCCTCTGGACATCCTTGCGCTTAAAAAGGGGTTCGCTCTCGCCTTCGAGATAAAGAGCTGGAAGAAGATGCCGAGAATAGAGAAAAGGAAGCTTGAGAGGTTTGATATATGGTGCAAAAACGCCGGTGCCATAGGATTTATCGCCTGGCGCCCCGCTGGGGGGGACTGGAGGTTTCTGCCTCTGGCTGACGCGCTGAACGGCAGGTATGAGGAACCAAACTGGCTTGGCCTTTCCCAGCTTGCCGAGGTCTTCGGGTTTTAAACGCTGTGTATGTTTTGCAGACATGAAAATTTAGTCTCTGCACAGAAAATGAGGCAACGGTTTAGAGTTGAAACCAGTATGCAGAGGTGTATTAATACCAACAACAATAACAAATAGTGTGAGGTCTATCGATTTAAAAATTTAATTGCATGCGTTAACGAGTTGTAGATAGGGTTGAGCTGAGAGGGGGGCTGCAGGGGCTAGTATGTGCAGTTTTGTTTTAAAATCGGCATGCTGCAAATATGGCCTGTTACAAAAACTCCACTTCCTTGGTCGAAAGGTCAACCATGCAGGCAGGCGAAAGGACTATGAGCACTCCTTTGTAGATGGACTTCTCGTTTTTGTCCGACGCAATCCACAGCACATCAGGGACCTCTGTTATGGCGTAGCTGTCTGCCGGACAGGCTATTTGCGCAGGAGAAATCATTAGATGGCGCTTCAGAAGCAGCTTTTCAGCCTCTTTGACAGAGATTGGGGAAGGAGGCTTGTATGCGGTTATCATTGCTGTTCCGCCGGCTGTTATTTTTATATGTGCCGGGTTGGGGATAAGCGTTGTGTTGGCTTGTTCGATTAAAGAGAATATGTAATCCGCTTGGGTTGAAACAGGCCTGTCGCACAAAACAATTTTCCTTTCCGCCTCTCCGATCCTCCTTTTCAGAGGTATGTCCGGATAACCGACATCCTTTGCGAACATGACGCCTTCCCTCACGAACCCTTTCGCTGCAACAACATCCCCTATGTCCGGCTGGCTGTGGTACTTTATATTTAATGTCCCTGTCTCATCCTCCAGCACAAACCCGCTCTCGTTCCTTTCCTTCACGATGCCTGTGACTTCTATGTCCGAGAATGTGCCTGAGGCTTTACTGATTGATATGGGTTTTATTTTCAGTTCGAGTAGTTTTTTGAGCGATGTGAATTTGCTGCGGTAGAAGGCGGAGATGTCGGCAGGCGTCATTTTGTCTTTTTTTATGGGGCCGGTTATTTCGACTTCCTGCCGGCTCTCGAGATTGGTGAGCACGATGGAGTGTGAGGAGAGCTTTACAAGCTCCTCCATTGACTTGGTTTTTGCTTTTTCCAGTAAATCCGGCGATACCAATACCTTCCTGTCCAGCAGCTCTCTTACGAATTCCCGCATAGCCCACTACCTGCAAGCTTCAAGCCTAAAGCACGTAATTTTCCCTGAGTATATCCTTTATCTTCCCCAGCACGGAATCACCAAGAGGTATCCTTATCTCCCTCGTTCTTCCATATCTGCCCCTGGACACCACAGAGGTGTTTATTATCCCGAGCATATCCAGCTCCGCTATCAGGTCTGAGATGCGCCTCTGTGTGAGGGCTTTAAGCCCGGCGTCTGCGCATATCTTCTCGTACAGCGTAAAAATATCGCCGGTCTGTATGTCTTTCTGCCCGGAGTCTATGAGCCTGATTATGGCGGCAAGCACCGCAAGACTTTGCTTGGGCTGCGCCTGAACAACCATCACAACCCTGTCGGTATCCAGCTTATCCTCGGCAGCATCCACATGGGATATGGAAACCCCTCCCATTCCATCGCGTTCTGCAAGCTCGGCCGCAATCCTCAGCAGATCCAGAGCTTTTCTTGCATCCCCATGTTCCTGGGCAGCTAGGGCTGCGCATTTCTGTATTACTCCATTTTCGAGTATTCCTGGTCTGAAGGCGGGCTTGGCGCGCTGCTCAAGTATATCTGCAAGCTGCTTTGAGTTGTAAGGCGGGAATATTATCTCCTCCTCGGAAAGGGAGGATTTTACCCTGGGATCGATGGTATCAATGAGGGAGAGGCTGTTTGATATGCCGACTATCGTCAGCTTCGTGTTCGGCTGGTTGTGGTCCAACCGCGTAAGGTTATAAAGTATGCCGTCCCCTATCTTTGCCACAAGGGAGTCTATCTCGTCAAGTATCAGTACGGCGTTTTTGCCGGATTTTGCCAGGGCCTGCAGAAAGATGTTGTAGACTTCGTCTGTAGGCAGGCCTGTTGGGGGCACAGGACTCCCCAGGATGCGCGACAGTTCAGCAAGCAGCCTGTATTCTGTGTCGGTAACACCCCTTAGCTTGCAGTTTATGTAAAGTATTCTGATGTTCCTGTTCGCGTTTTCAAGCTCCCTGGCCACATGCATGGTGACCATCGTCTTGCCTGTCCCGGTTTTGCCGTAAAGGAAACAGTTGGATGTGTTCTGGTTGCGGGCAGCAGGGGAAAGGATTGCAGCGAGTTGTTTTATTTGCTCATCCCTGTGGTATGTTGTGCCAGGCACATATGTGTGGCTTAGGACATCTTTGTTGGTGAAGATAGGACCGGCTGAGGATGCATAATTCTTGAAGATGTCCCCCAACGTCTGCTGAACCATAGCACTCAACTATTGGGCTGCCGGTTTAAATTTCATATGGAGATGTGTGCCACACCTCTGTTTCATGTGGAATAGTTAGTAGGAATAATTTATAGGCGTTTAGAGTTAATAATATAACATAATAATAACATTGTTATTAGCTAGTTAAGTAATATAAAATAAAAATAGGCAAGTTCCATAAGAAACATAGGTGTGTTGCTGGCATCAACTGGTGTGATAATTAGGCTTCACACGGAGCTTATATAACAATGTTATATAAGGTTATATACCCACACTTTCACAATAGTTATGAAACTCCTAATAATCGCCGACATCCACGGCTACCATGAATCCCTCTCCCGTCTTCTCGAAGGTATAACCCAACCATTCGACGCTGTTCTCTGCCCCGGTGATTTCACAGACATGCACAACGTCCCGAAGGATTTCAACCAGCTTGACATAGCTGACCTGGTTATACAGAAGCTTATGGCACTGAAAAAGCCCCTCTTATGTGTCCCGGGCAACCATGACCCCTACGAGATATTGGAACTCTTCGAGGAATACGGAATTAACCTGCATGGGCACACCAGAAAAATGGCAGGCATGGATTTTATGGGTTTCGGCGGCGCAGCAACACCCTTCAACACACTTTTTGAGCCCACAGAGGAGGAGATAGCCAAAGGGCTTGAGCTCGCAGCCAAAAACATAAGCCAGCCCTTTGTCCTCATGGTCCACAACCCCCCCAGCAACACAAAACTCGATTCTGTCGCTGGCGGCAGGGAGCATGTCGGCTCAAAGGTCGTGAGGGAATTCATAGAAAAGAAGAAGCCGGTTCTTTCAGTCTCGGCGCACATACATGAAAACAGCGGCACAGAGAAGATTGGCCCGACAACCATTTTCTATCCGGGGCCGGCATACGAAGGGCGCTACGGCACCGCGGAACTCTCAGGCAACACAGCAAAATGCACAGTCCACACAATGAATCTGCCAAAACACTCATAATTCCTCAATAACACCCTCAAGCAGCCTGAACAAATCCTTTTTCATGCGCTCAATGCCAGCCTTAACCCTTTCCATCGATACAGATTCGCCCAACCCCTCCGCATAATTGACGCCCAGGCAGATTGTGCTTATAGGAATCCCCTTCTCATTTGCAAGTATGACCTCATACGCATTCGTCATCCCTATTATGTCCCCAAATCCCGCATATAACCTTATCTCAGCCTTCGTCTCCAGCCTGGGCCCCCGGACATTCACATAAACAACATTGCTGTATACCCTCAACCCCAGACCCTTTGCCACCCTCTCAATTATCGCGCCGGTTTTTTTATCATAAGGCTCTCCCATCGGTGTATGCACCGCTTTCACCTCAAACCTCTCAAAAAAAGTAATCTCTGGTGCAAAATTAATAAAATCTTTTGGAAGGAAAAAGCTGTTGACCCTGTAATTTCCTTTCAGTATACCTGCAGAATTTATTGTGATTATCCTTTCAGCCCCCAACTCCTTCAGCGTTGCAATATAAGACCTGTAAGGTATCCTGTGAGGCGGCAGCTCATGACCTTTCCCATGCCTCGGGATTATTATTGCAGCCTTTCCCGATATACTCCCTTTATAATACACAAATTCTTTCACAGCTTCACGGTCAAAAATGCACTCAGCCTTAGCCTGCTCAGCCCTTTCCAGCAGCTTCTCAATTCCATAGCCCCCTATCAGTCCTATCATACCCTCTTTTGACCCGAGAATTAATAACCTCGGCAATCACACAACGGCATGGAAACCGCTTATATAAACCGGTGACAATCTGAATAAGGTGCCTATGAAATACAGGCTGCTGCTTCTCACAGGCAGCTTCATCCTCGGAGCCCTCATATTTTCAGCGCTTGGCGGGCCGGGACTCGGGATAATATATGCGTTGCTCTGGTTCGACAAGGTTATTCTTGGGTTCGCAGGAGTTATACGCTACTTCGGCATAGAGTTTACCACGCTTTGCACAATACTCACAGGCCTGCTGTACGGCCCTGTGCTGGCACTCATTTTCATAATAACGGTAATACCTTTTTTCCATGCAGTAAAGTTCATAGCGCTGCCGCTTTACGAGCCCGACTGGCCGCTTTTTGTGCCGCACTATTACAACGTTGTGGATGCGATAGGTGCAGCTATTGCAGGCATGCTTATAGGCTGGCCCATGGTATGGGTTATGGCAATTGTCCTCATTGCAAGAGGCATTATGTATCCGGTTATTGATTTTTATCTGCTTGACCGGGGTGTTAACTTCTTTACAATACCGCCCACAGCCGTATTCAACCTTTTGCTCGTGTGGTATTTCGGCAGTTTTTTTGCAGGCCTCGCGGGCTTGCAAGGTTATTAACAACAGGGCCTATAATTCAGCAATGACAGCCGTGATTCCTGAGTTCCATTGCGAATGCTCCATTTGCAAAAAGCGGATGCGGGAAGGCGAATTCATGGCGCTCATAGGCAGCGTGCCTGCCGGCCCAATCATAGTTCCGATAAGCAGCTCAGGCGCATTATCATCCGTTTTGGGAAAAACCTATTGTGGCGCGTGTTTCAAAGAAATTCAGTAAACAGGAAACTCCTTTACAAACTCCTTTACCTCTTCTCTTATCCGCTTCAATTTCCCCCCATCGTTTTTGCTCTCTATAGCTCTGGAAATCAGCTCTCCCACTTCCCCCATTTCTTTTTCTCCCATCCCCCTTGTGGTAACAGCAGGCGTCCCAAGCCTTATCCCGCTCGGGTCGAAAGGCGAGCGGGGGTCGTAAGGTATCATGTTCTTGTTCACCGTAATTCCAGCCTTGTCCAGCGCTGTTTCCGCTTCCTTCCCTGCCGTATTCTTATTCCTCAAATCAACCAGCATGAGATGATTATCAGTCCCTCCGGTCACAAGAGTAAATCCCTCCTCGATTAACTTCCCTGCAAGCGCTTTTGCATTCCTGACAATCTGTTTCCCATATTCCTTGAATCCGGGCTCCATTGCCTCCTTCAGCGCAACGGCAACCGCAGCGATGGAGTTCTCATGCGGCCCGCCCTGCAGCCCGGGGAACACCGCTTTATCAACAGCCTGTGCAAACCTCTCCCTGCACATAACCATTGCCCCCCTCGGCCCCCTCAGAGTTTTGTGGGTGGTTGTTGTCACAATATCGGTGAAAGGGAAAGGGCTCTGGTGCACTCCTGCAACAACAAGGCCTGCTATATGCGAGACATCCGCAACGCTTACAGCCCCCACCTCCTCGGCAATCTCATGGAATAGTTTGAACTCGAACTCCCTCGGATATGCGGTAGCACCAGATATTATTATTTTCGGCCTTTCCTGCTGTGCAAGCCTCCTTACCTCATCATAATCAATCAAACCCATTTCCTTATCCACTCCGTACTGCACG
>CAYUWT010000054.1:0-6586 GCA_964448625.1 uncultured archaeon | reverse complement strand
AACAGAGAAAGTAAAATTCGAAAACCTCCCCCCTATAAGGCTTTACTGGGTCACGGGGAAGGTTCAAACCGGCTGAGAATTCAAACCTTGCATTCATTAAAAAAGCGGAAGCGCCCAGACCGGCAAGGGGGTTTTATGTTGCTGTTTTGGGTTTTTGGAGGGTATAAATCAATCGCTACTTCTCCTGCTTCATTTCCAGGCGTTGCTCCTTTGAAGTTCTGGCTTTTCTTGCATTTGATATCTGCGAGTCAATTAAAACCCTTTGCTGCTCCGACCACTCCCTATCCGAATGCGTTTTCATATAGTCAACCCATGAATCAATGAATTTTAATCTCTCCTCAAAATTCTTCTTTTTATCCGCCTTCAGTTCCTCCAAATCAATTTTCACTTCTTTCATGCCAGATATTTTTTATACTTATCTCTAACCTCCAGCTTATCTACAAAGTATTCAACCCTCCCCATATTAAGCTTGTCCTGGAATAATCTAAACAAAAACCGCGCATCTTCAATATCTTTTTCACTCCCTAAAAAAAGCTTGAATGCTACGCTTAATTCCAGAGAGCCTATATAAACCTCTCCAGAGCTCAAAATGACTTTCACCCTATTTTCCAGGCTAAAAAAATCGGTATCTCGTTTGGCAAATTTAAGTTCAAAATTAGGCTCCCATTTTTCATTTTTTGCAATTCTTATGGCATCGCCTTCCCTTAGCATTGAATAAGCCTCTTTTGGATCGCTATTCAATATCCAATAGCCTTTTCGATGGATTTCTTCCGCAAACATCTCAAAATCTTTAAAATCTTCAACAAAAACATCCACATCCTCGCTGGCCCTGTTCCTGCCGAACAAAATAGCCACATAGCCGCTAATGATAACATATCTTGTGTGCTTTTTTAGTATTTTGATAAAATCCAGCACAAATCTATCCAGCTCATTCTCCACTTTATCCAGTTTTATTGTATCCCTATCAATAAATTCCATATTAACCGATGGATTTTGGGATTAAATAGCGAGTCTTATACCGGCATCGGCTAAAAATCGAGTAAGCCGATACTTAATTTCAAAGGTGATTATTGGTTTTCCGCTCTCAGTTCAACATATTCTGAGCTCATCAGTTCATATCAAAACAGAATACTGCAGACCGAGAACCACTCAGCTCACTTAAGAAGCTGTGAGCGCCCAGACCGGCAAGGGGGTTTTATGTTTGCGGTTTTGAGTTTTGTCGCTCATATGAACTAGTGTTTTTCAGGGTTTAAATCCTATAATTCAGTAAACGTGACTTTCTTTTCTCTATCGTCAAAACAAACCCTGAATTTATCAAAAATTCCCTTTCTTCCCAGCAGAAAAGGTATATCATCATGCAGTGAGCAGGCAATTTCAACCTCAAACTCTTTGTTATCAATAAAAATGACAACTTTTCTTACAAAATATGGAATGGTTCCTCCCCCAGCGCCTTGAGCATTTTCTATTTCATCATCTTCCCATGTATCAAACCCTAACAATTTGGCAAAACTAAGCGGAATAATTGTTATATCTGCGCCAGTATCAACGAAAAAATTCAAAAACAATGAATTCTCTCCATTTTGCAATGTAACTGGAATTATCGGCTCATCTTCAACATAATCAAACTCAGGCATGTCTAACACCTATAAAACACAACTTTTGACTTAGGTATGTGAACAAACCTGATTTTTTTCAAATCCTGCTTGCTGATCCCCTTCAAAACCTCACTTGCCGTAGTTCCTGTTGCTATTATCTTATCATCAGATATGGCTAAATACATTCCAGGGTATTTGGTTCTCAGCTCCTTGAAATGCGCTCTCACATAATCGTTGTTTTCAGTCATATTATCTCCTCTTTATTATTATTTTTGTATTTAAATTAGGTTTCCCGCTCTCAGCCACATGATTCTGGGCTCCATCAATTCATATCAAGACAGATTACTGAAGGCTGAGGACCACTCAGCTCACTTAAGAAGCTGTGAGCGCCCAGACCGGGATTTTCAACCCCTTTTCCGTCTTTCCAACTTTTCCGCTGGCGCTTTTGTCAAGCTCATCTGGAAAAGGGCCATTTGAACCCGGGTCAAGAGCGTGCTGCAGCCTTTTCTCAGAGCTTTTAACAGGTTCATTCCCCTTTTGGATTGAACCTTTTGTCATGCTCGTCAGGAAAAGGTTCATTGACAGGCTCTTATGCTGACCGCTACACCATCTGGGCATTTGCAAGAATAATATGTATTGGAGGGTTTTAATATTTGTTCATTCGGCTGGATATCTGCCATATAGGACATCTCTTGCCTTTTCAACGAGTGTGCCATAATCCATTACCCATTTGAGATGGGCTTCCCTAGCCTCCATTTTATCCCTGCACTTCTGGAGGACTATATGCCTTTGAACGCTTGGGGGCTGCGAGAGGTCATGCACATCAAGGTAGACAGCGCAGCCCTCTTTAAGGGTGGTGATAACCCTGAATTCATATTCGCCTATGGGCCGCTGGGCATGGTCGTATTCTTTTATGGGCCCGAAATACGCATTAAGAGGAGACATGCTTGCTTTCTTGGAAATTTTAGAAGCATGAGAGTGAGCAGCTATCTGGGCTTCCCCGGCTCCAATGCCGTGTACCGCCCAGACCATCGGGGAGTTTAACTTCCGTGTTCGGAATGGGAACGGGTGAGCCTCCCCATTTTGGCCGCCCAGAATTATTTCCGCAGAGGTATATTTAAAGCTTTAATCCTTCCGGCAGCCAAATAGTTGAATGGCGAGCAGGAAGAAGGGAAAGAAGAAAATTAATATTGCGCGTTTCATGCTGCTTGCGGCTGCAGCTTTGCTTTTGCTTTTCATTTTCAGTCCCAATGAAATGGGGCCTAAAGAGATGGGCCCTCCGGGCTCTGACCATATACACGCGGACTTCAAGGTTTACATAGACGGCAGGCCGCTGAATTTCTCTGATTCAAGGTTCAATGAAAGGAGCCCGTATGCCCACCTGCACACTGAGAATTTTGGTGGAGGAGATGTGATACACATAGAAGGTAAAATAGTGCCTCTTTCCGTGTTCTTTGAGAGCATAGGGATAAACATAACAAAGGATTGCATAACAGTTGAAAACTCAAGCTTTTGCAGCACAGGGAGCAAAAAGCTCAGGATGTTCGTCAACGGAAAGGAAGCAGCACAATCCGGTGATTATGTGCCGGAAGACCTTGACAGGATCCTGATAACCTACGGGCCGCCAAGTAAAAAGGAAACGGAGAGGCAGATTAATTCTGTAACAGACTACGCGTGCATGCACTCGGGCAAATGCCCGGAGAGGGAGATAATTGACGAAATAATATACGGCAATGCGGTCAAATTTTAGTCTTTTTCCTGACATAAAATTATTTTGTATCCTATTCCCAGAGAGGGAAGAGAATCTACGGTTTCTGAGCAATGCTATAAGCACATATGGAAAATGAATGGGCCCAGAGGGATACTCGAATCCTTTCCTTTCATTTTCGTTTTCTTTCGCTTGGGTTTCTTTTCCGCCAGCGCTTTTCTTTCTGAAAGAAAAGGGCTGTTCGAACCCTCGACACCCTGGTTGCAAGCTGGCCGTGCGGCAATTTGCTCATCGCAGGAAAGCCTGCTCTTTTGGCTCTTTGCGACAAAGAGCCAGGTGCTCTACCAGACTGAGCTATGGGCCCATTCACAGTAAGTATTTGAGACATCTATTAATAAATCGGAAGCAAATAGTTACGATAATGAAATCGAAGGCAGAGAGCCCAAAAACAGAGAAGGCGGGGAAGGCTGATGAGCGTTTGCTCCCTGACACCAACATAGGCATTGTCGGGCATGTGGACCATGGCAAGACCACGCTTACTTACTCCCTTACGAACAAATGGACAGACACCCATAGCGAGGAGATAAAGAGGGGCATAACCATAAGGCTGGGATACAGCGACATGACTATATGGGAGTGCGCTTCATGCAGCGGGACTGAAAGGCTTTCCACAACAGACAAATGCGCATCATGCGGCAAGCCGGCAAAACCCCTCAGGACATATTCGATTGTAGACGCGCCAGGGCACGAGACGCTTATGACCACAGTCCTCAGCGGCGCAGCTATAATGGACGGCGCGCTGCTTTTGATAAGCGCGGCAGAGCCCTGCCCGCAGCCGCAGACTAGAGAACATTTGAAGGCCCTGGATATCGTGGGGATCAGGAACATCATAATTGTGCAGAACAAGATAGACCTGGTTTCCGAGCAGGAGGCGATGGAGAGCTACAGGCAGATAAGGGAGTTCGTGAAGGGGACAGTTGCCGAAAACGCTCCGATTATACCGGTATCAGCGCAGCAGAGGATCAACCTTGATCTCCTCCTGCAAGCCATACTTGACAAAATACATGCTCCTCCAAGGGATAAAAATAAATCTGCGAGGATGCTCATAGCGAGGAGCTTCGATGCCAACAGGCCCGGAACGCCTGTCCAAAAGCTCATGGGAGGGGTAATAGGGGGCAGCATAGTCTCAGGGAGCCTTGCTGTGGGCCAGAGCATTGAGATAAAGCCCGGTGTCAAAATCAGGAACCGCTACGCTTCATTGCAGACAGAGATAGCCAGCCTCTTCAAAGGCGGCAGGCAGGTGGAAAGCGCATCTGCAGGCGGGCTTGTGGGGGTCGGAACAAAGCTTGACCCGGGGCTTACAAAATCCGATACCCTTGCGGGAAACACAGCCAGCGAACCCGGGAAGCTTGGGGAGGCGAGAAGCGAGATATCGATAACCGCCAACCTGCTCGAGTATGTGATAGGGGCGAGGGAAAAAATAAAGGTGGACAACATAAAGCCCAAAGAGACCCTGCTGCTCACAATAGGGATATACAGAACGGTGGGGAATGTTACCGCTCTCGGGAAAAAGCTCGCTATCTCGCTGAAAATACCAGTATGCGCCTACCCGGGAGACAGGGTGGCAATCTCGCGGCAGATGCAGGGCAGGTGGCGTTTGGTTGGGTGGGGAGAGGTTGCAGGATAGGCGTGCGCCATCAGGTATTTCAGGAAAGAAGAGCCGTAAACATGATAATAATCAGTTTTGTCCCAATGGGAAGACAGAGAACAGGAAGCTTCTGCATTTCAATTTCAGGCTGAACAATTTACACCCTGTGAATCCCTCTTTTCACGGCCTCAAAGGTCTTTTCAAAGCTCAGCAGCTTCAGGTTGCAGATGGTCTCGCGTTCCCTGAAGGTGAAGATTATGTCCTCGAGAATCCCATCCGCCTTCTCTATGTCGTGAGAAAGGGCCTCCATGAAATCGCTGCTCACGGCCTCCATATCATTCAGCCTGACCTTTCTGGCCGAATATGCAGCTGTCACAAGGTGGCGGAGGATTATGCAGAGTTTTGCTGCCTGCTCAGCAAGCTGCCTGTCAGCGAGCACAAGCCTGACAAGGAGCTCGTTTCCCGGCTCTTTCCAGTCAAAGCCCCTTATGCCTATCTCATCAGCAGCTATTTCCAGAGAATCCTTCAGCAGCCCTATCTTCCTTGAAAGCACTGTGTCAATGGAAAGCTCAAAAAGTATGTTTAACAGCTCTCCAAGCATGCTGCCCGCTTCTTCCAGCCTCCTGCTCAGATGCTCCGCAAGGAGGCGGTCTGTCTGTAAAGCGGCAGATTCATCGGCATAGCTGTAAAAGCCGAGCTTTGATTCAAGGTAACTTATGGAAAGGTGAGTTTTGCTTTTAGCCTTGTCCCACGCTGTATATTCCATGCGCCCTCCTCAAGATGTATTTGGTTTTTGTTAAATTTAAGCTGCTGAACCTTTTCCAAATGAGCATAGGGCAATTTCCCGAACTTTAAAGTTCGGGTAGTTAAACGCGTGCACGGAAAAGGTTTAATCCAAAAGTTTCTTTTCCGCTAAGAAAAGGGTCAAAAGGTTCAATCCAGAAAACATATTGTTTAAATTTAAGCCGCAGAAAGCAACTATTACACAATGGCCTCCTCCCCTCTGGGCAGCGTTCTGGAGCTTGTCATTTATGTGATTTCTGCATCCATCCAGTTCACGATAGACCTCTTTGCGAAGATTCTGGGTGTCATAGACTCCTTCCTCCCGGGATTTTCGGTGGGGGGCATACCCTTCATAATCATAACCGTAATAATCATAGGGGCAATCCTTTTCTTCTTCGGCCAGCACATTGTTGGCACCGGCAGGACCATCCTGTTCCTCCTGCTTGTGGGAATAGTTATAGGGCTGGTTTTTATGATGCTGGTGTAAGTGACCCGTTTCTTTCACAAAATTTTTTATCCAGCTCATTTGGAAAAAGTTATTTAGATGGCCGCACCTGAAGCTGCCTGCGCCCTCTGCAGAAGCGGCAAAGGCAGCTGCAGATCATCCGCCATGTTTATCATCCTTATCATGCAGCGCCTGAAGAGGAAGTTTTGTATCTCCCGTGTTATATCCGCGGGCAGCTTCTTGGACTTTTTCCATTCCTTCAGCACTTTCTTGTTGTCAGCTGCTGTAAAGAGTACTGTGCCCGTTATCACTATTTTCGCTATGTCCGGCTCGTATTCGGTGGCCACCACGCGGCGCCATTCGGCCAGGGCGCGCTACGTTGCTGGCCAGCTGAGCCGCACTTCGTC